>JAHITT010000005.1 GCA_018817715.1 Patescibacteria group bacterium | reverse complement strand
ATACTAGAACACACCTGACGCTGAGAGACGAAAGCGTGGGGAGCGAATGGGATTAGATACCCCAGTAGTCCACGCCGTAAACGATGGATGCTAGGCATTGGCAGTATCGACCCTGTCAGTGTCGTTCAACCAAGTTAACACCTTAAGCATCCCGCCTGGGGAGTACGGCCGCAAGGCTAAAACTCAAAGGAATTGACGGGAACCCGCACAAGCGGTGGAGCATGTGGTTCAATTCGACGATAAGCGAAGAACCTTACCAAGGCTTGACATGTTAGGCGTATACCGAAGGAAACTTTGGTGGACCGTTAAATCGGATCCTAACACAGGTGCTGCATGGCTGTCGTCAGCTCGTGTCGTGAGATGTTGGGTTAAGTCCTCCAACGAGCGCAACCCTCATGTTGTGTTAAATATTCACAACAAACTGCCTGGGTTAACCAGGAGGAAGGTGAGGATGACGTCAAGTCAGCATGGCCCTTATGTCTTGGGCTACACACGTGCTACAATGGGGTGCAACAATGGGCCGCGAAATCGCAAGATGGAGCCAATCCCACCAAACCACCCCTCAGTTCGGATTGCAGGCTGCAACTCGCCTGCATGAAGTTGGAATCGCTAGTAAACGCGCGTCAGCCATAGTGCGTTGAATACGTTCTCGGGTTTTGTACACACCGCCCGTCACGTCAAGAGAGTCGGTAATACCCGAATCCATCTGTGATGAGAGAAGGTAGGACCGATGATAGGGACGAAGTCGTAACAAGGCAGCCGTAGCGGAAGCTGTGGCTGGATCACCTCCTTTCTAGGGAGTTTCTCTAGAGTGGGTAGTACACTACCTTAAGCCGATTTAGCTGGCTTAAGGCGTCGTATTACTCATAATAGGTCGAATTCCATTACCTAACAGTAACGGAAAGGCTTTCCTATCACTTTATCAAAGAATAAAATAAAAAATATCCTATTTATTGGGATATTTTTTATTTTATTGGGTTTTTTTGCTATACTAACTATAGTGAATTGGTTAGCCAATTCTACCTCTTGTAATTTCAGAAAGGAGGTGAGATAGATGAAAAAAATGAACGCTTTAGATTGGATAGCTTTAGTTTTGTTGATAATCGGCGGCTTGAATTGGGGTTTAGTGGGATTATTCGAGTTTGATTTAGTAGCCACGATTTTTGGTGATATGAGTTGGTTGTCCCGCGTTATTTACATCTTGGTAGGTTTGTCAGCTGTATATGTAGCGGTGATGGGTGGTAAAAAGTGTGAACACGAGAAACCAGTTATGCCGAGTCAACCGATGGGTATGTAAATTACGAATGTTTATAAATAAATCCCAGAACCGAATGTTCTGGGATTTATTTATGGGAAGCGACTATTTAAGGCTTGATTATGGTTAGGAATTTTGTTAATATACGAACGCTGTATTAGCTGGTGTTTCGTATTAATAACTTGAGGGTGTGTAGCTCAGCTGGTTAGAGCACTTCACTGATAATGAAGAGGTCGATGGTTCGAGTCCATCCACACCCACCACCCTTCGCTTGGTAAAAGAGAAGGGTGTCCTTAAGAGCCTTGGCCAAGGAGGGTGAAGAAAGTTTTATCCTCTATTAAGTAAGCTACGGTTGGCTTAAGCCGAAATGGTTTGTTAATTAGATAGCAAGTTTTTTAGGCAGTTGAATTTTTCGGTGGTTACTATTTTTAACAGCTGTAAATTTTATAGTCAGCCAATTAGGCTGGTTTTTTATTTTATTAGGCCATTCTATGGCTACAATGGTTTGTGGATCGTTTAAATATTCATCTAGTCCGACCAGGCTAAGTTCCTTACCTGATACTCGGTAGCAATCAACATGAACTAGTCTCTTAATTGTTCGATGTTTAATTGGATAAATTTTAAACAAAACAAAAGTTGGGCTGGTAATAGTATTTTTAATATTTAAGCCTTTAGCTAGGCCTTTAACAAAAGTTGTTTTACCGCTACCTAAATCACCTTTTAGGCCCAGTATTTGCCCACCAGTTAATTGTTTGGCCAATTGTTTTCCTAAAGCCCTAGTTTGAGTAGCTGTTTTGGTTAAGTGAGTAGCCATAAATATTTTTAGTATAAAGGTAAATAGTAGATAAGCCAATATTTTCTTCTAGTGAAATTCCGCGGCCGCGGAATTTCACTATTGGAGATAAATGATTGGTAGTTCTATATAGATTAAATTTAATTTGGTGATTATATAAATTTAAATAATCAGTCTTTTTGTTTTTTACTGTTCTGGCTGACGATAGTTTAGCCAGGGAATTAAGAGATATAGAATAAAAAAACTCCTCTTTAATTTAAAGAGGAGTTTTGAAGAATTGTTTATTAATTTTAGGCAGGTAGTTCCGTTTGTTTGAGAGTATTTTTTTTAAGTACGTAGGTTAGAATTGGCGGAGTTAAGAGAGTGGTTAAAATAACCATAATAACTATAATCGAGAAAATTTCATCATTAACTACGCCTAATGTTTTACCAATGGTGGCAAATATTAAGCCGACTTCGCCTCTAGGTACCATACCCCAACCGATAATCCATTTATTAACTTTGCCAGCGGGTAGGGCCGATACCAACTTACCAATAAAAGCGACAATGGTAATAACCAAAGCTATTAAGAGGACAGGCAGATTGAACAGGGTTTCTAGTTTTACTTGCATACCAGTTACCACAAAGAAAATTGGCACTAAAAAGAAAGCTAAGGGCTCAATTAAGTCTTCAATATGCCTATGGGAATGGTGTTCTAAGGCCGACAATATTTTATTCTTGGAGTTGTCGTCTAGGGTATTAATTTGTTCTTTAACGTCATCTACTACCTTGTGGTCTTTAAAATATTTGAAGTGAACAGGATCCAGCACTAGTCCAGCAGCAAAAGCGCCGACAATTGGTGCCAAGCCAATAACTTGTGCCAAATAAGCAAAGATTAAACCAAAAGCAATGACTAAGGTAAATTTTGTACCGTGGCCGGTATTAATTTTGGAAAACAATTTTCCCAAAGCCGGTGCCAGCAATTGACCAATGACAATAGCGCCCACTAGGAACAGTACAGCTTTAGCTGTTATCCAGGTAATGGTACCCAAACTAACGGCGCCTAAAGTAACAATAGCTGATACGACAGCCAAAATAATTAAACCTAAAACATCATCAATTACGGCCGCGCCCAGAACAATTTGAGCTTCAGCGGTTTTAAGAGCCCCCAAATCTTTAAAGACTCGGGCTGTTATACCGACGGAAGTGGCGGTTAGGGTGGCACCTAAGAAAAGATAAGCATTAGTGCTAAGACCGGGTAAGATCCAAGGTCCCACTAAATAAGTACCTAAAACAAAAGGCACAACTACTCCGATTATGGCCACCAAAAAAGCTTTTAAGCCAACCTCGCGCATTTTTTGTATATTACTTTCTAAACCTATCTGCAACAGTAATATAACTACGCCTAATTCAGCTAAAAAAGCGATGATAGGATCTTGTTTAATTGGTTCTAGCCAATGCAAGCCTACTAAAATTAGATTACCTAAAATAACACCAATAACCAACTCACCTAAAACAGCTGGTTGGCCGATTTTTTCTACCAGACCGGAAATTTTAGCCGCTATTAAAATAATAGCAATACCCAAGAAAGTCAGGCCAACCTGATGGACTTCACCAGAAGAAGCTAGGGTTTGAGAGCCAAAAGCAAAGCTTAAAATAAGCGCCATAATCAGCCAGCGTTTATTGAGCAGTTTAGAGAAGTGGGATAACATAAGTACTCCTTATTTAGTGATTAATTTAAAAATGACTATATAAGTGAAGCATATTGTTGCTTAAAGTCAAGGCTAGGCAAAATTAAACCTGAGGTTCAGGATTATTTAATAGCCATTTTTTGTGAATTATTTTTAAGGTAGATCTTATTTTTTGTAAACGGCACTATAAAGATAAGTTGACTTATTGTCAATCCTAATTAAATTTAGATTAAGTGAAATTAGTTCAGATAATAATTAATTCCATAATTCCCAATTAGCGTTGGCTTGAAGCTTTTGCCAATTATTTTTTAGTTTTTGGGCAGGTTTAAAATCAGTCGCCACTGCGCCAGCTAAGGCAATCATAGAAGCGTTATCGCCAGTAAAATTTAATTCAGGTAATAGTAGTTTAACCGGTAGCTGGTTTTTTTGTAAGCTATTAGCTAAAGCTTGGCGTAATTTCTGATTAGCTGACACACCGCCCGAGACCAATAAACTGCGGGCCGAGTATTGTTTTATGGCTTTGAGGGATTTGTTTACCAAAACATCAATAACCGCTTGTTCAAAAGAAGAGCAAATATCGGCTTTGGTTTTTAGATTTAAAGGTTTTTTTATTTTTTTTAAAGAATAAAGTACGGCCGTTTTTAATCCAGCAAAACTAAAATTATAACCAGCGTGTTGGAGCATGGGCCGAGGAAAATTATAAGTAGTCGGATTACCGGTTTGGGCGAGCTTAGAAACTTTAGGACCGCCCGGGTAAGCTAAATTCAACATTTTGGCTGTTTTATCAAAAGCTTCACCGCTGGCATCGTCTAAAGTTTTGCCTAGTAGTTTATATTTGGTTAAGCTCGACATCAAATAAAGTTCAGTATGCCCACCAGAAACAACCAAGGCCACCGCCGGCCAGGTAGTTTTGGTAAAAGCTGTTGGCCAGACCTTCGGGTTTAGAAAAGGGCTGATTAAATGGCCGGCAATATGGTTAATACCAAGTAAGGGTTTTTGCCAAACAAAACTTAAAGCTTTAGCTGTTTGGGTGCCGACAGTTAAGGCGGTTATTAAACCTGGCCCTTGGGTAACCGCCACTAGATTTATTTGCTGAGGTTTTAAGCCAGCTTGTTGGAGAGTAGTTTGCAATAAAGGTAGAATAGTTTGGTTGTGGCGCCTGGCGGCTAACTCCGGCACTACGCCTCCCCAACGGGCATGTAATTTGGTTTGTGAGGAAATAGTTAGGCTAAGTTGCTCCAGTTTTTTTTTAGTTACTTTAAGTAGTGCCCAAGAAGTTTCGTCGCAAGATGTTTCTAAACCTAAGACAATCATATTTTATTGATAATTTAAAAATCAATTAGTCTATGTTGTAGTCTATCAGCTTATGGCCGGGCTTGCTATACTAATTAAGGTATTGACAATCGCTTAAAAAAGCTATATTATATATGGTTATAAATAATAGTTAGTTAGGAATTTTATGAAAATTTTTATCAGATTACTTTTAACGGTTTTAGTCTTGAATTTATTTTATCCCCTTGGCTTGGTATCAGCTCAGGCTGCTCAGCCGGTTTATTTAAGCCAGGTCAGTGTAGAAATAAAAGCCAACAATCAGGAAGACAATATGGCTGTTATTAGCTGGTATACTAATTTGCCGGCTCGCGGGCGGGTGGATTATGGTTTAACGGATTCTTATGGCTATTATATAGGTTCTTCTTTATCACCCAGGCTTTATCATGAAATCGTATTACCTAACATGAAAAGTGAGACAACTTATCATTTTAGAGTTAGCGCTTCTACACCAGAGGGTTCTTATATAGAGTCTTTTAACCAGACTTTTAAAACCGGAAAATTAAAAGACACCAAAATTCCCGAAGTGGATAAGGTGCGGGCTTTGCATTGGGGAGCAACTTGGGCGGTTATAATTTGGGAAACTAATGAACCAGCTGATTCTATAGTGGAATATTCTTTAACTGACGATTTGGCGAAACCCAAAAAATCCAGCGGTAAAAGCAATGTGACTGAGCACGAAGTTGTTATAAAAAATCTAAAAAAGAATACTAAATATTTTTATAAAGTTTTGTCCAAAGATAAGGATAAAAATCAAGGCTTAAGCGCTATTAGGCAATTCACCACTGCTCAGGATGATACTAATGATAAGGCTAGTTTGGTTATAGATAGGGTTTCGCCTTTGGCCGCGCCCGATCCTTTGATAACCCAGAATACGGTAACAGTGAAGTGGCACACTAACCGTCCTAGTAAAGGTAGTGTTCAGTTGAGCGCCAAAAAACAAAAAACCCGTAAAGCTGTGGAGGATGATTATTATCAAACAGATCATCAATTGACTGTTTATGAACTTGCGCCCGGCACTACTTATACCATGCGTATCCAAGTTAAAGATGTTTTTGGTAAATCAGTAACAGCTAAGGATCTAACTATTCGTACTTTGCCCGAAGGTGGTTTACCTAACCCTTCTTTTGATAAGGAACGTTGTGCCAAAGATAATATTTATGGCGGTTATTGTCGGGATTTAGGTGCAGAACAAAATCAAGCCCAGGATTTAAAAGGTCATTTGGATGACGTGTTTAACGGTCGTATTCCAGCTTCGGCCTTAAGGAATTGGTTTATTTTGGTTAAGGCTTATGTTTATGGCGGCTATCCCTTACAGGCCTTAACTCAGGCGGTTAAATGGGGTGGTAAAACCGTACACCCAGTTATTCCTTGGAGTGCCTGGAAAGAAACAGCTGATTATAAAGATTATATTAATCGGTAATAGTCTTATTAGGGTAGTATACTGAACCGCTCAACAGGAGTTTCTGTTGAGCGGTTCAGTTGTTTTTGGTCAAGAATTATTAGAGAATTTTATTATTGGTTTGTGCTAGCAGGTTCTTTTTATTCCGGCAGGCGTTCTTGCAGTTTGATTTTTATGTTTAATTCCCGCCCGGCCCGTAGTATTTTAGCGGTTATGATATTCCCAGGTTGGTATTGAGCGATTATTGAGGCTAAAGTTTTTTGTAGGGATAATTTTTGGCCGTTGATAGTTAATATAATGTCGCCAGATTTAAGTCCAGCTTGATCAGCCGCCAAACCAGGAACAATACCCGGTTCGCCGACATTATTTTTTATCATAATATAAGCGCCTTGGTCATAAGGTATTTTATAGGCGCGAGCGATACTGCGATTAAGCATTAAGTAGCGTACACCCAAAAAAACTCGAACAATTCGACCATTTTTTCTAAAATTGGCCAAAGCCTCCCGACCGCGGTTAATTGGTATAGCAAAACCCAAAGCTTCACCCGAGCGGTTAACTGCGGTGTTAACGCCAACCACTTCGCCTTTTAAGTTAATTAAAGGGCCACCAGAATTACCTGGGTTAATGGAGGCATCAGTTTGAATGGCTCCTTCAATAGTTTCGGTTAAGCCATTGCCGGAGGCGGTAATGGTCCGGCCAATGCCAGAAATTATGCCCCGGGTTAAGGTGTTTTGGAATTCTGTTAAGACATTACCAACGGCTAAAGCGGTTTGACCAATCCTTATTTTATCAGAATCGCCTAAGTAGGCTGGCGTAAAACCTTTGCCTTCTATTTTTACAATGGCAATGTCGTATAAAGAATCACGGGCCAAAACCGAGGCCACGTATTCTTTACCGGTGCTGGTAATTACCGTGTAATCAACATTATTACGTAGGACCACGTGTTTATTGGTTATAATATAGCCGTCGTTGCTTACTATAAAGCCAGTGCCGCCGCCGGTATCTTGCAGGGAAATATCACCTAGTAAGTTGGTAGCTGGTTCAGAAATAATAATACTAACGACTGACGGTAGGATTTTTTGATAGGCGTTAATAACCGCTTCTTCTTCTGGTACGATAAGGTTAGCGGCTAAGGTTTGGTGTGGGTAAAAAGGGGTTAATAATAAAGTTAAAATAAATAAAGTATTGAAGATTTTTTTGAACATAGACTATTAGAGTTAATTATTTATAGTGTTGACATTATAACAATCAATTAAAAGTAGGCCAATTGTTGGCGTGAATATATTACTAAGGATAAATATCAAACCACCAGTTCAAAATTTTGAACTGGTGGTAGGTTGTTTGTTTTTTAAACAATCATTGGTATTTTCGGTAAATCGACTTTTTGTCCGGTAACCACCGATTCAATCCGGTAAGTACCATGAGTCGGTGCTTCAATATAGCCGTTCCAAGCAGTACGAGCCAAACCACCAGAATACACCCAGTCAAACAGCCATTCATTAGTATATTTAGGATCATTTTGAGTAATACCACCACCCACTGTTTTTAGCCACAGGCGGTTAAATTGTTCTTGTGAGCCGATGGGTGGGGCAATAATAATCGGTAAACCTAAACCAGTATAAAAAGATAATTCCGAGGGTTTGGTCCATAAAATGTCGGTGGTATGGAGTAGATTATTAAATTTTTTAAAATAATCATGCCGATTTTCCGTATGGACTATGTTAACGTATTTGTTTAGTTGTTGATTTAATTTAAGATCTTTAACTATTTCTCGGTAATATTTTAAACCGGAATGATGGGTACCCACCACCAAATTAAGCCGGATTTTCTCCTGTTGGATTTTTTCTCGCAGGCTTTGCAGTATTTGGGCGCCGATATTGCGTTGGGCCCCAGCGCCACCCATGGCAAAAGTTAAGGTGAGAGGATGCTGGTGGTTTCTTTTTTGCCAACTGCGACCTAAGCGCCTTACTAAGGCTCGATTATATTTAGCAATAAAGATATTATTAGGATCCAAATTTTGGATACGTCGGCTTAAGTCGGTTTTAATGACTGTTTCCCTAGTGCCGCCCACTAATTCTTTGGGCAAAGGAAAACCAGTTAAAAAAATATTGGCTTCCCGCACACCGTATAACTTTAACCTTTCTACTACGCGGCCATTAGGTGCTAAATATTTTATGCGGCTGCGTTTGGGGTCCAGCGGTGCCCAAGCTCTAGAACAATCAGCGTCGCAAATAACGCAGTAAATATCACCCGGGTAATCGTTTTCTTCAGCCGTAAAAGCGGCCTGAAAAAAGGTGGCTATTAAAGGCAGGGGATGTTTGGCTAGTTTTTCTATTAAATGCCGACCCAGGCCGCTATGAATGGCTTTGTAAGTTTGTTTTAATTGGAGGCTGGGTTTGGATAAATCACGTCTAGGATAAAAAGGATCAATTTCTTGAAATTGGTCCATGACCTCAAAAATTAAATCACCTACCACAGGCAAAGCTTTAAGGCGGGAAACAGCTTCGTAGCCTTCGCGTTGGTTTTTCCAACGGTTCCTTTCTTCCCGCGGTATACCTTTGTAATTATTAGCGATTTGTAAGGGACCATAACTTAAGTCTTTAAGGGCGTAAGCCGCTCTTTCGTGGCCATAGCCCATATCTACAGCGATGATATAAGATTTGGTTGGTTTTTTATTAGTCATAATAAGATAATTATAACAAAAAAAAAGTTAATAAACTACTTTAAAATAAACAATAACTTTCATTTAGGTGAAAGTTGTTGTAGAAAGCTGGTTGGTTAAATCAATAGGAGGATAATTAGTCCCAGTATTAACCAACTAATAGTGTAAGCAAGTGATTGCCAGGCTGTTTTTTTGAAGTTGTTTAAATATAGGGTTATAGGCCGACCTAAAACTAGTAGTCCACTAAGGGAAGCCGAAATTACCAGCAGCAGTAAAAGGGCAATCGGGCCGATAAGATTTTTATCATCGCCAAAAAGTCTTTGCCCATTTTGTAACAGCCAGCTAACGCCAACAATGTAAACTATCAAACCGGTTGCTTGAATTAAGCTTTGCCAAAGGATGGGTATTTTTATTTGTTTCATATTAGGGAGTTTTTAATTTTAAAAGCTTGTTTTAAGAATAATAAATCTCGAGTCTGCATATAAGTACCTGAGTAGTTAGTCGGACGATTGTTTTCTAGCAGGCTTATAGCTTCAGACAAATTTAACCAGATAAGCCTAAAGTCACGACTGGCTTCTTCTTCTGTCAGATGCTGCTCCTTTAGCGGACCGTTTGTTTGGGCAATAAAGCCGTAAGATTCTTGGTTTATTCCGTGCTGGGTTCGGTATTCAATTATTCGTCCTAGCGGTTGGTCTATTTTAACAGAGTAGCCGGCTTCTTCTTGGCATTCCCTTAGCAAGGCTTGTTCTATTGTTTCGTTTGGTTCTAGTCCGCCGCCGGGTATTTTGTAATAATTTTCTTTGTTAACTTTAACAATAGCTACTTGTTTGTGGTTGTTAAAAATTACAGCCCGAGCGGCTTGCCTGGGTTTAAGCCCAGCAATTTGTTGGCTAGTCGCATTATCTAAATTTAGAGTAGCCAGTAATTCCATAAAATAATTATAACATTAATTCGCTTTGTTTGATGGTAAAAATAAATGCGGGTAAAAATCTCCACGTGGAGATTTTTACCCGCAGGGGGCTAATCAAGGTAGCTAGTTAGTAATTTATTGTTTAGTAGCCGTTAGATTCAAAGTCACAGTAATAATGTCATCGATGACATTATTGGCCAGATTGTCAAAGAATTTGTCCGAGCCGTAGCGGATATCCCACAAAGTACGGTCTAGTTTGATTTCAGCTGTTAATTTTAATTCTTCAGACTGATTTACTACCTCAGCCGAAAAGCTTATTGGTTTAGTAATATTTTTTATAGTTAAATCACCGTTAATTTGGTAAGAGTTATTAGCCGATTCTTTATCAACAGTGGCAGATTTTAAGTTGAATATGGCCTCGGGGTACTGTTCCACATCAAAAAAATCAGCTGATTTTAAATGTTTTTCCAAGCCACTGGCACCTTCGCCCCGGCCGGTAGAGTTGGCTTTTAGGCTAGCCATATTAAAAACAAAAGAGCTAGCGGTAATTTGGCCGTCTTGTATGGTTAGTTGTCCGTTTTTAAGGTTTAAAGTGCCAGTATCTTTATAGTTGGCAATCAAGGTTTTGCTACCTTGCCAGTTTATTTGATTATCAGAGGAAATTTGATAAAGACCGTCGTTAAACGGTTGATTATTTTCTGTCATAGAAGTTGATTGTGAATTATTAGATGGTTGATTGCTGTAGGTATTGGTTTTAGTTTGAGTGTTCTTTTGTTTAAACCAAATATAGGCTAAAATTACTATAAGCAGTAGCCCGAGCAGTAAATAAGTTTTAGAATTCATAAAATTAAAGATTACTTTTTAAGTAAGGTTATTATATACTAAATTAGTAGGAATTGCAACCTTTAACTACTGGCTAAAGTTTTTTATTTTAGTTAAGCTTAGTAAAGTATGATCCAAAATAAGCAAATATTTTCAGTTATTGTAGGTTTATTCGTAGCGGTTTTATTGGTTTCTAATTTAGCCTCTACTAAAGTAGTGCAGTTAAACGGTTGGTTATTTGATGGCGGGACTATTTTATTTCCCTTAGCTTATATTTTTGGTGATGTCCTGACCGAGGTTTACGGTTATGCTAGGGCCAGATTGGTAATTTGGTTGGGGTTTTTCAGTTTAGCTTTAATGTCAGTAACTTTGTTGATTGTTCAATATTTGCCACCAGCCTCAGACTGGCCTAATCAGACGGCTTTCGAAACTATTTTAGGTTTTGTGCCACGTTTGGCCTTGGCTAGCTTAATAGCTTACTTAGCCGGTGAATTTGTAAATTCTTATATTTTATCCAAATTAAAAATAAAAACCCAAGGTAAATATTTATGGCTCAGAACCATTAGTTCCACTGTTTTTGGTCAAGCTGTGGATACGACAATTTTTGCTGTAGTTGCCTTTGCTGGATTATTACCTTTAGCCGCCTTGCTTAATTTATCAATTACTATTTATCTAATGAAAGTCGGCTTAGAGATAATTTGTACACCGCTGACTTATAAGGTGATAGCCTGGCTTAAGAAAGAAGAGGGGTTGGATGTTTATGATAAGGGAATTAATTATAGTCTTTTTAAATGGCGTGCTTAATTAAAATTTGTTATCTATAATAAAATCATAGTGAAATTATTTTTATTGTATGGATATTAATAAATTTTATGCTTAAAGAATTTAAATTAAATCAGGAAATCGAAATTAATCCTGAATGGCAGGATCCGGAGGTTGTTGTTATGGGTATATATAATGAAATTTGTTCACGTGGCGCTAATGATTATGAACATTCGGCCATAGAAGATATTTTAGGGCGCTATAAAAACAAAAAGATTTCTGGCGCTGAAGCAATAAGCGAAGCCAGGTTAATTTTGGAGGCTAAGCAGGATTATCATTAGGGATTTATTTGTATCTTTTAATTCTTTTAAAGGATAAAAACAAAACACCCCATACAATTTAGTATGAGGTACTTTGCTTTTGGTACCGCTACCGGGAATCGAACCCGGATTACCACATTGAAAGCGTGGTGTCCTAACCATTAGACGATAGCGGCTAGTTTGGCTAATTTAGTTAATAACTAATAACTTATGGCGAAATAACAGTAACGAAAAATTGATTTTAGGTCAAGCTAAAAAGAGTTATTTTGCTCAAGTTAAAGCTCTTGCTATACTTATACAGTATGTCAGTATTTTCTTTTTTCGTTAAGAGTACTACCAAAGGAACTATTCAAGAGGTGCCCACCGAGGCCGCTAATTTGGTGGCGGAGCAATCCACAGAGAATAGTATGGAATGGTATGCTGATGAATATGAAGGTCAGTTGTCGGTGGATGTTTATCAGACCAAAGATTCTTTAATTGTTCGTTCTACTATTGCTGGAGTAAAAATGGAAGATTTAGAAATTACATTGAATAACGATGTCATTACTATTCGGGGTAAACGTTATCAAGCGGACAAGGTAGAGCCGGATGATTATTTTTATCAGGAATGTTATTGGGGTGGTTTTTCTAGATCCATTGTTTTGCCCGTGGAAGTTAACCCAGAAGGAGTTAAAGCTAATTTGGAAAACGGCGTTTTAACTATAATTTTACCTAAGAGTAAGACCAAAGAAGTTTCTATAAAAGTAGAGGAAAAATAATATGTCAGTAATAAAAACGACTATTGATCGAGTAGAGAATGAAATAGCGGTTTTGCGTTTTAGCGACGGGCAGGAATTGCAATTACCTCTTAAATTATTACCAGCGCACAGCCGGGAAGGTAGTGTTATTAGTTTAAGTTTTGGTAATGAAGCAACTTTAGCCATAGAACGCCAGGAGCAGGCTAAAGCTTTACTTAACGAAATTTTAAAGACTGATCAAAATGACTCAACCGGATAAAACCAATCAAGTTAGGTTTTTTAAATTAAATTGGTTGATTTTTTATGGTCTGATTGGCTTGTTTTTGGTTTTGATAGTTGGTTTATTCGTTTATCGGCAAGCTTCAATTAACACGATTTTTCCCCATGTAATGTTTGGTTCGGTTAATTTGGGCGGTTTGAGCCAAACTGAAGCCGAGGAGTCTTTAAATAAAGCTTGGGATAAAATAGCTAAACAAGGTGTAACTGTTGGTTATGGAGAAAAAAAAGTAGTAGTAACCTCTTTGGTCAGTTCACCGACGGACCCGGATTTAACTTACGAGTTAGTTAGTTTTAAACCTCAGGTCGCAGCAGCTTTAGCCTGGCAGGTTGGCCGGCAAGGTAATTGGTTTAAAAAAATGGTGGAACCGGCCATTGTTGGTTGGCGAACATTTGATTTATCAAGCAGTAGCTTAGTGGAAGTAAAAATTGATCGAGTTTTGGAATTTTTACGTAGTAATTTATCGGATTTAGAAAAAGATACCAAGCCAGCCAGTTTTTTGGTAGATGAAGCTGACAAGATTACAATTTTGCCCGAGCAAAGCGGTTGGCAAATAGAAGCTGTTAAATTAGAAAAAGATTTAAGCCAAGCTTTTCTTAGTTTATCATCTAGAGAAGTGCTGCTTAATCTTAAACCGAGCCAACCTGACATAATAGAACAAGATTTAATAGCTTTGTTGCCGAAGGCCAAGGAATTTTTAATTGATCAGCCACTTACTTTTTCTTTTAAGACTGAGGAGTTTGTTGTACCGCCAACACTGTGGCATAAATGGTTGGGTGTTAAGCAAGAGGAGGATTTGATTATTAGTTTATTACCTCAAATTGATGATGAATTTTGGCTTAGATTAGCCAAGAAAATTAACCAACCAGCCCAGGACGCCAAATTTGAAATAGTGGATAATCGAGTTAGAGCCTTTCAGGCTGCTCAAACCGGCCAAGAATTAGATATGGTTAAAACTTGGCAATTGGCTAGTACAGCTTTATTAAATAAACAATTATTACCACTAGCTTTGGCGGTTAAAGTTACTCAACCCAAAGTAGTAACGGCCGCCACTAATGATTTAGGTATAGCTGAATTAATAGGTGTCGGGCGTTCCAATTTTGCCGGTAGTCCAAAAAATCGTCGGCACAATATAAAAGTTGGCGCCGACAGTTTAAATGGTATTTTAATAAAATCAGGTGAAGAATTTTCGCTTATTTCGGCCTTGGGTAGTATAGATGGCGACAATGGTTACTTACAGGAGTTGGTTATTAAAGGTAATAAAACCATACCCGAGTACGGTGGTGGCTTATGTCAAATAGGTACTACCACTTTTCGAACCGCTTTAGCTTCGGGTTTACCAATTGTGGAAAGGCGCAACCATTCTTATCGGGTGAGTTATTATGAACCGGCCGGTACCGATGCCACGATTTATGAGCCTAAGCCGGATTTTAGATTTACTAATGATAGTAGCCAAGCTGTTTTGATACAAACTAAAATTCAAGGTGATGATTTAATTTTTGAATTTTGGGGTACCAAAGATGGTCGTCAGACCATAACTACCGATCCTAGAATTTATAATATAGTTAAACCGCCACCAACTAAAATTATTTCAACCGAGGATTTACCAGTTGGCCAAAAAAAATGCACCGAAAGCGCTCATAATGGTGCTGATGCTGAGTTTACTTACACAGTTACTTATCCCGATGGGCAGGTAAAGGAAGAAGTTTTTAAAAGTCATTATGTGCCTTGGCAGGAAGTTTGTTTGGTGGGTGTGGCCAAAGGAACCTTATCAACAGACACAAAATTAGATAATGAATCAGTTTTGCCCGATAGTTCAGTGACTGACAACCCGGCTACTATTAGTAATTAAAATAATCCCAAAGAAAATAAATTTTCTTTGGGATTTGAGCTTTATAATATTGTTATTTCTATTTTACCCCGCGAGAAAAATTGGGGAATAGTAGAATTATCGTAAAGGATTGGAGATATTGGGAAGAGATTATCTAAGTTTTTTTTGATTTCGTTTTTGCAAGAGAGATTGGGGTTAATCGGTATTTCGATAATTGGATAATAGAATTCATCGTTAATAGCGGCGTCGGGTTCTTGATTTATTAATTTAAAGTATAGCAGTTCGCCATTGTTTTTTTTAAACCATAATTTGCTCAACGACGAACTGTTTTTTCTTTCTATGGTCATTGTATCGCCTGATTCTGGCAGGGAATTAATAAATTTTTTAACCCGGCCGTTTTTTTGGTAAAGTCCGATAACAGTAATATGCAAGTTTAAGTTAACCCTTAATTGCATTTTCCCCTCCGTTATTTATTATGCCGATTTGCAATATTATTTCTTCACCAATTGGCAACAATTTGCCACAAGGGTAAGATAAGTTGCTGATCGGTTGATTGTTGATTATTTTTTTTACAATTTTGTAAGCGGTTGGTCTGATTTCGTCGTTGGCTTGGCTAGAAAAAATAATTTCATCAGTGAATGTTTTATCCGGTAGTTGGAAAAAGAGCTTTTTAGCGCCTCTTTTAAGTCGGCAGGCAATGTCGGCCCGAGTATTTTTTTTAAATAAGATTATATAATCCTTAGTCTGCCAATTGGTGGGAATAATCTTTTTTAAATCAGCATCCCACAAGCCTAAGCCTATTATTTGATTAATAATTTCAGTTTCCATGGGGCTACCTCTTTAATTTTTAAAGAATTATTTTTTGTGGCCTTATCTTAAGCCTTTTTTGGCCATGTAGTCAATGTTTTATACTTGACGGTTTTAATAACTTAAGGTAAAAATAAGTCATTAAAAAAACACCTTGAGAAGTGGTGGCAAGAAAATCTATATAGGTGAGACCGAGCTGAAAGCCCGAGTCAACCGTATAATATGATTCCCTATGCTTGTCGTGCCACCGCTCCCAAAGGTGTTTTGTTTGTTGATTTAAGCCAATTTGAATAAAGGCTTTAAGTTAACCACAAATCAGGTTAACAGATGATACTAGCATACTATTCAATTCTTGTCAAGGGGTAATAGACAATGGTAGTCTTAATATTATGAAACTTGATAATACTAAGGCTCGCGTTATTGCCGCTAGCGAACAGACCGAGGATAAGCAATTAGACACCCAATTAAGACCCAAGACCTTAAGCGAGTATATTGGCCAGGAACAAGTTAAGGCTAATTTACATATTTTTTTAGAAGCGGCCAGAAGGCGCAAAGAACCGATAGAGCACGTATTGTTATATGGTCCGCCAGGCTTAGGTAAAACTACCTTAGCTCATATTATTGCTCGCGAAATGTCGGCCGGCATTAGAGTAACTTCGGGACCGGCTATTGAACGGGCCGGTGATTTAGCAGCCATTTTAACCAATTTAGAAGCTGGTGATGTTTTATTTATTGATGAAATACATCGTTTGAATAAGGTGATAGAAGAAGTTTTGTATCCGGCCATGGAAGAATCGGCTTTGGATTTGGTAATTGGCAAGGGGCCGTCAGCTAGGACTTTACGTTTGGATTTGCCTAAATTTACTTTAATCGGCGCCACTACCCAGTACCATCTTATTTCCGGGCCTTTGCGCAATCGATTTGGGGCGACTTATCGGCTGAATTTTTATGAGCCTAAGGAGATTGTCCAAATAGTGGATCGGGCTGCTCGCTTGCTTAATTTGGTTTTAAAACCCGGGGCTGATGAAATTATTGGCTTACGTTCCCGGGCCACGCCCAGAATAGCCAACCGTTTATTAAAAAGAGTGCGTGATTTTGCCCAGGTCAAAGCCGATGGCTTAGTAACTAAAGAATTGGCTAAACAAGCCTTGGATCAAATGGCTGTGGATCCTTTGGGTTTGGATGATTTAGACAGGCAAATATTACGAATTATCATAGAAAAATTCAAAGGCGGTCCGGTTGGTCTTAGTTCCATTGCTGCGGCTTTAAGCGAAGAAATGGGTACAATTGAGGAAATTTATGAACCTTTTCTTATGCAGCTTGGTTTTTTGGCTCGGACGCCACGGGGTCGAGTGGTTACCGAAGCGGCTTATGAGCATTTAAATCTTAAACCGCCAGCTAGTCAGCCCCCAGGCTTGCTATAATAAGCATTGATATGAGTTTAGCTATTCCTTATTTATTTTTCTTAGGACTTTATTTGTTGGCTGTGGTGATTTTGTTGTTTTTTGGTTTGGCCAGCTTGTATCATTTGTTAAGATTCTCGGCTTTATCACCAGTCTCGGTAACTATGACTTTTATCATGATGGCTGGTACGGCTATTATAATTTTTTTGTCCTACCAACAATTAATAGTAATTGATTGGCAACAATCTTTGGATTTAAGATTGGTTTTACAAGCTCTTAACCCTTTTTAAAATGTTTTTAGGTAAATTATTAACTCATCCTTTGCCTGGCGAAACAGTGGAAATAAAAATGCGGCGCCATTGGTGGTTGTTTCTTAAACAATTTTTGTGGTATAGCTTATTGTTGTTTTTTCCTTTTATCTTAGCCATTTTTTCTTTAGCTTATTATCCATTTATTTGGGATAAAGTATTTACCAGTGTTTTTTTTGGTACTTTGGCTAAACTGGTTGTTAGTTTTTATTATTTGGCGGTTTGGCTTTTCTTTTGGAATGCTTGGACCGATTATTATTTGGATATTTGGCTGGTAACCAATGAACGGATTTTATCTTTTGAACAAAAAGGCTTGTTTAATAGAGCGGTGGCTGAATTAAGAATGTCTCGGGTGCAGGATGTTAGTGTTCGGGTTCAAGGTTTTATGGGAACAATTCTTAATTATGGTGAAGTTAATATTCAAACCGCTGGTGCTGAGGGAAAATTTATTTTTAAAGATGTGCCGCAACCTTATAAAGTGTCGGAAAAGATAATTCAATCGGCTAATCATTGGCGGGATAGTCATCCTATAGGTTCGATTTAGAAAAATTTTTGCTATTGACAAAAACTGAGGATAGTGCTAATATATAATTGTTACTAGGAGTAACTAGACCCTCTAATCCAGAGGGTTTTTATAATACATAAAATATGATTTTTCACAGATATTTAAAGAGATTAATTAAATCGCGCTGGCCTATTGGTTTGGTGGTTTTGTTATTAGTTTTGGAGTGGGGATTACCACAACATGCTTTGGCCACCAGTTCACAAACTGAAACGCCGGACAAGCGGTCATTGATTTTTTTGGTAGAGCAAAGAGAGTTGGTGCTTAATAATTCTGTTAACTTGGTTAATGTTCGTTTGCCTCAAGCTAATGAAAAACCAGCCAAGTATGTAGTTAGGGTGCCAGTAACGGCTTATTCTTCCACGCCTGATCAAACCGATGATACACCCTTTATAACAGCTCGTGGGACAACTGTTCGTCCGGGTATTGTAGCGGCTAATTTTTTACCCTTTGGTGCTATGATTCGTATGCCGTCACATTTTGGTAACCAAGTGTTTGTGGTAGAAGATAGGATGAACACTCGTTATGATAAAAGAGTAGATATTTGGATGGAATCCCGACAGCAAGCTAAACAATGGGGACTGCGACACGTGGCCATTGAGGTTTTGTAAGTTAAAAGATTTTTATTAAAAAAGCTCCTAAAATTTATTAAGGGGCTTTTTTAATGTAATGGTAGCCATAAAAAATCGTCTTATTAAAGCTAGGGGGAAAATATTTATGGCCAAAATTCTCCACCGAAAATTGATTATCCTGTTGTTAGGCTTGAATTGTTTAAAAGCGGCTGAAAGTGAAGTGGCTCGTTGGCAAAAAACTTGGCAGCCCTTACCTACCTGGCCAGTGGAAACAGCTATGATGGTTTTACTGCCAATTATTTTTAATGATTTACCTCAAGAATTTATTGAGCCAGAAATCGATCTAGAACCACTTAACTTAAATTTTGTCATTTTAAACTATTTACCGATTAAGATCTTAGTTTTGGGCCGGGTTTTAAATGAACGCCCAGTTAACTGGTTAAAGGGCTGCCAGGTTAGTTTTTTGACTGGCTATAAAACTAATTATCCTCGGTTGTCTGTTTAATAATTTGATATCTTTAATAATATTTTTATTAAAAAAATTGCGATTAATTTTTTTGGTGGCTGGATTGATTTTAGCTTGTTTTTTTGATAAAGTGTGATAGCTTAAGCTGGCGTATTTTTATTTAAAATAAGCCTTATTTTAAGGCCAGGTAGCCAAGTGGTAAGGCAGGGGTCTGCAAAACCCCTATTCGTGGGTTCGATTCCCATCCTGGCCTCCAAAATTAATCAAAGTGTTTAACGTCTCTGCTTTTTATGGTTGCTTCATCTGAACGTTTTGTCATTTTTGACGGTAATGCCATTTTGCATCGGGCTTGGCATGCTTTGCCGCCTTTAACCAGTCCTCAAGGTCAATTGGTGAACGCTGTTTACGGCTTCACCAATATGTTTTTAAAAGTGCTTAAGGAATTAAAGCCTGATTATTTGGCCGTGACTTTTGATAGGCGCGAACCAACTTTTAGGCATAAAGCTTTTGCCGAGTATAAAGCGCAGCGGATTAAACAACCGCAGGAGTTTTATGATCAATTGCCCTTAGTCAAGGAAGTACTGCAAGGTTTTAATGTAACGGTTTTTGATCAGCCAGGTTATGAGGCGGACGATATCATTGGCACACTAGCTACTTTAGTTGGTAAACAACAGCCAGCGGTGGAAGTTATTATTGTGACTGGTGATATGGATGCTTTGCAGTTGGTAACAGCCAAGGTTAAAGTTTATGTTCCGCGTAAAGGTTTAAGCGATCCGGTTATTTACGACCCAGTAGCTGTTCAGGAGCGTTATAATTTAACGCCCGAACAATTGATTGATTATAAAGCTTTACGTGGTGATCCGTCGGATAATATTCCCGGTGTTAAAGGTATTGGTGAAAAAACTGCTCAAGAGCTTATTAAGAATTTTGGTAGTTTGGACAATATTTATCAATCCTTGGCTACAGCTTCGGAAACAAAAGGTTTAACTTTAAGACAACGTGAGCTTTTACAGCAGGGCCAAACAAATGCTTATTTATCCAAGGATTTGTCGACTATCGTTTGTGATGTGCCGCTTAAGTTTAAATTGGTTGATTGTTTTTTAAAGAGTTTTAATTCAGATTTGTTAGTTAGTTTGTTGCAAACTTTAGGTTTTAAATCTTTATTGGCTCGTTTGCCGGAATTAGCGGCTGTTTTAGGCGTAGAGTTAGCTTCAGTTACAGGAAATGATTTACCAACAACAGCTGTTCCTCAAGGTGCTCGTTATGAAATAATAACCGATGAGTCGGGTTTGCAAAAATTAGTCGGTAAACTTAAGAAGCAGAAATTTTTTGCTTTTGATACAGAAACTGATTCTTTAAATGTTTGGCAGGTAAAGCTTTTGGCCATAAGTTTTAGTTGGTCTGGTGGCCAAGCTTATACAGTGGTGGTGTCGGACAGTTTGCAAGCTGGGACTGCTTGGTTAGCTTTAAAAAATATTATGGCTGATGAGGCTATTTTAAAATCTGGCCATAATCTTAAATTTGATATTGAAGTTTTATCCACCGTTGGTTGGCAGGTTGTTGGAGTTAGTTTTGATACTTTAATAGCAGCCCATCTTTTACAAAAGGGCGATAGGGTATTGGATTTAAAGTCTTTGGTTTTTCAAGAATTTGGCCATAAAATGCAAGCCATAGAAGAATTAATCGGACCCAAAGGCAAAGAACAAAAATCTTTGTTGGCCGTGGCGGTTGATAAAATGGGGAATTATGCAGCCGCTGATGCGGATTTTACTTGGCGTTTAACTGAATTGCTTAATCAGCGTTTAGTTGAAGAAGGCTTGATTAAGCTTTTTCAAGAAGTGGAAACGCCTTTAGTTAAAGTGTTGGTTAATATGGAAAAAGCCGGTGTAAAAATAGACGGAGATTATTTACAGTCCTTAGCTAAAGTTTTAAACAAAGAGCTTAAGAAAAAAGAAGTTAAGATTTGTCATCTAGCCGGTCGTACCTTTAATGTTAATTCGCCCAAACAATTAAAGGAGGTTTTGTTTGATGAATTAAAAATTAGTAGCCAAGGCCTTAAAAAAACTAAAACAGGTATTTCTACGGCGGCCACCGAACTTACTAAAATGATGTCTTGGCATCCGATTATTAAAGAAATATTGGAACAGAGGGAATTAAGTAAATTATTATCTACTTATGTGGAAGCTTTGCCTAAATTAATCAACCCGTTAACCCAGCGTGTTCATACTAGTTTTAATCAGACGGTTACGGCCACTGGACGTTTGTCTTCGTCTGATCCTAATTTGCAAAATATTCCGATTAAGGGAGATTGGGCAGCTAAAGTCCGTCAAGCCTTTGTGGCCGAAGCTGGTTATGTTTTATTATCAGCTGATTATTCACAAATTGAACTTAGAATAGCGGCTCACTTGGCCAAAGATAAGAAAATGATAGAAGTTTTTGCCAAAGGCCAGGATTTCCATACTTCAACAGCCGCTTATGTTTATGGGGTAAAATTGGCCGACGTGACTAGCGAACAACGTCGGGGCGCTAAAGAAGTTAATTTTGGTATTCTTTATGGTATGGGTGCTTGGGGTTTGTCGGTACGAACCGGGTTGGATCGTTCCACAGCCAATGATTTTATAAAACGATATTTTAAGGCCTTTCCGGCTTTGGCTAATTGGATTGAAGAGACCAAACAAACAGCCAAGTCTCAAGGTTATGTTAGAACCTTGCTGGGTCGGCGGCGTTATTTACCAGAAATAAATTCTACTGTTGGCCAAATGCGCGCCCAAGCTGAAAGAATGGCCATAAATTTACCAGTTCAAGGTACGGCGGCTGATTTAATGAAGATGGCCATGGTTAAAATAGATCAAAAACTTAAACACATCAGCCCGACTAGCCGAATGATTTTACAAGTGCACGATGAATTGGTTTTTGAGGTGCCGGTAAGCGAGGTATTAGTAGTAGGTGCTTTTGTTAAAAAAACCATGGAGCAAGCTTGGCAGCTAGAAGTACCAATTGTGGCGGAAGTAAAGTCGGGTCTTAATTGGTCTACTATGGAAAAAATAGATATTTAATTTATTATGTCAGTCAAAAAATCAGTTGTGCCCAAGGAAAAATCAATAGTTAATAAATCAATTCAACTTTGGTTCGGTGAGGACCAGTCTTTATTGTCGTGGGAAGCTCAGTGGTGGCGAAACGAATTTAAAAAAAGGCAACCTGATGGTTTGGTTAAAAGATTGTCTTATCAAACTTCCTTAGAGCAGGATTTATTACTTCAGTTACAACAAACAGCTCGCGGAGGCAATCTTTGGTCAGCCGCTGTTTATTTGGAATTGACTGGTTTTTTACAAACATCGTCTAAAACACCTTTAGCTGAATTATTGTTAGAAATTATAAATAACCCGCCACAAAATTTGTTTTTACTTTTATTGGAAGAAGGTAAGGTGGCTTGGTCCAAGGTCTTACCTAAAAAAATAAAAGCTTTAAGTGCTTTAAATAAAGTTAAACAGCGTGATTTTTCAGTTGTTAGTACTTCGGGCCGTCTTAAGTGGTTGAACAATCAGGCTAAAAATTTATCAGTTGATCTATCGGTCCAATCGGCTAATGGTTTACTTGGTCGCTGCGGCAATGATTGCTGGCGTTTAAGTCAGGAATTAAATAAATTAGCTGCTTATACCCAAGGTCGGCCCGTTAGTTTGGCTGATATAGATTTGCTAGTGGAGCCGGTTTTTATGGACAGTTCTTTTGCTCTTTTAGAAGCTTTAGCCAAACGGGATATTAATCAGGCTGTAGCTATAATGGATCGGCAATTTAAATCCGGTGATAGTCCGCAGTCTTTAATTGGTATGTTAGCTTGGCATCTAAGAGTTTTAACCGGTGTACGTCAGGCTTTGGATAAAGAGCCGGCTAA
This sequence comes from Patescibacteria group bacterium, assembly GCA_018817715.1. Lineage (NCBI taxonomy): Bacteria > Patescibacteria group bacterium. Next base: position 13,220 of record JAHITT010000005.1, on the reverse strand, counting down.
CTTAAATGCTCGTCAGTTAGCCGTGGATCTTAAATTACATCCTTTTGTGGTGAACAAAGCTCTGCAACAAATGCCTTATTATTCGGCAGAGAGAATTAAAGATTTATGGCAAGCTTTAACAATAGCGGATCTTAAATTAAAAACCACCTCTTTGCCGCCAGCCACGGTTTTAAGTGTATTTTTTGTGACCATGTCTAAATTGAATGTTTAAGAAAAATTAAAAAATCCCAGTTGATGACTGGGATTTTTTAAAAAACAATTATTTTTTGATTTGTTTAGCTTTGTTATAAGCTTTCATTAAGCGTGATTTTTTTCGGGCAGCTGTGTTAGCTTTGAGTGTTTTTTTCTGAGCAGCTCTATCAATAGCTTGAATAGCTAACTTAATTTGGTCAACTGCTTTGGCCGGTTCGTTTAAAGCTTGGCGAGCCTGACGCAAGGATATTTCTAGACCAGCTTTAATTTTTTTATTGCGAGCTGTTCGGCGTTTGGTTTGCCTTAAGGCTTTAAAAGCCGCTTGTTTAATTGGCATAAAGAATATTAAGTAAGAGTAATAATTTAAAAGTGAGCGCTCAGGAAAGATAGTATTAAAAAAGAGAAATGTCAAGATTAATGGAATTAAAAAGTTCGAATTAAGAATTAAAGTAATTAATAAAATTTCTATTAATAAATTATTATTATTTTATAGCTGATAATTTAGAATTCTTTTTTAGTAGGCTACTTTTATATTTTTTGGGTTGGTAGGGTTTTAAGCGGATTATTTTTGGGTTTAAGCCCAAAACAGCCAATTGTTTTTTTAACAGGTTAATAGGTATTTTTTGGTCATAACCTAGACAGACAACAGTCGGTTTTATTAATTTAATCATTTGGTAATTATGTCGCACAGTTTTATTGCCTAAGACAGCTTGGCTGACAAAGGGGAGTTTATTTAAGTTGGCTAGGCGTTTGGTTTGGTTTTGCCAAGTAGATTGGTTTTTTAGTTGTTTTGTTAAATTATCGCGCGTTACTACCACGTATAATTTGGAACCGAATTTTTTAGCTTGGCGTAAAAAATAAAGATGCCCGGCATGTAGCAAGTCAAAAACGCCAAAAACCAGAACAGTAGTAGGGGACATAGAGATAAAGTTAATTAGTTGCTTTTAAATTTTTTATTATTTTTCTTAATTAACCGCTCTATTTCTTTAGCCTGGTCTCGTAAAGCGGCGGCTTTTTCAAATTCTAGGTTCTGTGAAGCTAATTCCATTTGATTTTGAAAATCTTTTAACAAATGAGCTAATTCTGTGGAACTAAATTTAGCAAAGACAGATTTATCCATGGTGACTAAGCCTTCCATTTTATTTTGACCGCCGGCTAATCGGCTATCGCTGATATTTTTAATAATTGATTGGGGGGTAATGCCGTGTTGTTGGTTATAAGCTTGTTGTTTTTTTCGTCGTCTGGAAGTTTCTTGTATAGCTTGGCGCATAGCTTTAGTTAACCTATCGGCGTACATAATTATGTGGCCTTCTTGGTGTCTGGCTGCTCGGCCAATTGTTTGAATAAGGGCCGTGGCTGATCTTAAATAACCTTCCTGGTCAGCGTCTAGGATAGCTATTAAAGAGACTTCGGGTAAGTCTAAGCCTTCGCGTAACAAGTTTATACCCACGATGACATCGTAAACACCTAGGCGTAAATCACGTAAAATAGCCAATCGATCCAAGGTTTCCACATCAGAGTGGAGATATTGTACTTTTATACCCTCGTCTTGCAAGTAATCGGTTAGTTCCTCGGACATTTTTTTGGTTAAAGTGGTTACTAGTACTCGTTGTTTTTTCTTTAAACGATTTTTAATTTGTTGTAATAAATCGTCTACTTGATGTTTGGTGGGTTTTATTTCTATGGTGGGGTCCAATAAACCGGTGGGCCTAATTAATTGTTCGGCTACGTTTTGTGAAATTTCAAGTTCATAAGGTTGTGGGGTGGCGGAAACAAAAATTATGGTTTTAGCTCGGGTTGTGAATTCAGCAAAAGTTAAAGGACGATTATCAGCAGCGGCTTTAAGCCGAAAACCATAGTTAATTAAGTTTTGTTTACGCGCTTGATCGCCTTTGGACATGGCTTTTATTTGGGGCAGGGTCATATGAGATTCATCCACGAATATTAAAGCGTTGGCTGGCAAATAATCCATTAAAGTGTAAGGTGGTCGACCAATAGCTCGCCCGTCAAAATATCTTGAATAATTTTCTATGCCATTACAGTAGCCGGTGGCTCGGAGCATTTCTAAATCAAAAGTGGTTCTTTCTTTTAAACGTTGAGCTTCTAGGAGCTTTTTTCTTTTTTTTAGACTGATAACTTCTTTAGTAGCGTCAGCCGCGATTTTTTTTAAGGCGCTGGTAAAATTATTTTGGGGTGCTACATAATGACTGGCTGGATAAATATCGGCGGCTGGCAAATGATTAAGAGTTTCTTGAGTCAGTAGGGTTATTTCTTGGATAGTTTCTATAGTATCTTGGTTATAGCGTAATCGATAAAAGCTATCAAAAGAAAAAGCGGGAAATATTTCCACAATTTCTCCTTTAAGCCGAAAAGTGCCTCTTTTAAAATCCAAATCGTTGCGGCTATATCTTAGTTCAGTCAATTTTTTAAGCAAAGTTTGCCGGGACAGTGTTTTATTTACAGCCAGGGAAATTTTTACTTGATCGTATTCTTTAGGACTGCCTAACCCGTAAATACAAGAAACCGAAGCTACCACAATGGTGTCGGATCGGCTTAATAAATTTTGCGTGGCGGCATGGCGCAGCCGGTCTATTTCTTCGTTTAGCTGACTTTCTTTTTCTATATAAGTATCAGAGGAGGGAATATAAGCTTCTGGTTGGTAATAATCGTAGTAAGAAACAAAATAGCTAACAGCGTTTTTAGGAAAAAATTGTTGGAATTCATTGCTTAATTGGGCGGCTAAAGTTTTATTATGAGAAATAATCAGGGCTGGCCTTTGGGTTTGCTGAATTATTTGGGCCATGGTAAAAGTTTTACCCGAGCCGGTCACGCCGACTAGAGTTTGTTGGCGATAATTTTTTTTTAGGCCGGCCACTAGTTTTTTAATGGCTTGAGGTTGATCACCAGTCGGTTTAAAAGGTGCTTGGAGTTGAAATTCTTTTTTAATCATAGATTTAATAGGTGTTATTTAAAAATAACAGATAAATTAGGATAGAGTAAGAGTTTGGGTTGGTCTTTTGGGTGGCAGCCACTTACCTGGTGTCTAGTGGAAAATTGGTAGGTATTTATAATTTTTGGTAATTTTTTCTTTTTTAGAGACAGTTTGGGTAAATTGAAGATTTGTTCTGGATTAATAATTTTATGGTTCTTTGTCAACCTTGTTTTATCAGGGTATAATTATTATTATGATAGCTCAATTAATAGGCCAATTGGCCAATAAAACCGAAAAAACCTTGGTAATTGATGTTAATGGCGTTGGTTATGAAGTTAGTTGCAATAAAGAGGTGTTATTGTCTCTTACCGAGGGTCAAACCATAAAACTTTTTACTTATTTAGCTGTTCGGGAGGATGCTTTAGACTTGTATGGTTTTTTAGATTTAGAAGAATTGAATTTTTTTAAATTATTGTTAACGGTTTCGGGTATTGGTCCCAAATCAGCTTTGAATGTTTTGGCTATGGCCAAACCTAAAGATATTAAAAGAGCAGTTAGTCGCCAAGAACCTGGTTTATTACAGTCCGTTCAAGGTTTGGGTAAAAAAACAGCGGAAAAAATAGTTAATGATTTAAAGGATAAGTTGGTTTATTTACCAACTGATGATGTTAGTGATGACGAGTCGGCAATTTTGCAGGCTATAGTCAGTTTGGGTTATTCACCAGCTGAAGCCAGGATAGTTGTGCAATCCACCCGGGGGCAAGAGGGGACTTTAGAGGAAAAAATAAAAGCAACTTTACGTTTATTGGGTCGTAAGTAGTTTATGGTGATTAAAGAAATATCAGAACAGCTGGCCATTGATTATTTGGTTAGTCAGCGACCGTCGGCTGGTTTGTTTTTGCAGCATCCTTGGTGGTTGCAAGTGGAAAAAATGAATGGCCAGGCCACGGTTCAATTAGGTTTTTTTGAACAAACTAAATTGGTAGGTTTGGCCTTAGGGTCTTACCGATCTTTATTTGGTTCTTATAAATATTTATGGTTACCGCGCGGTCCTTTATTAGCCCCCAAGTTACTGCCAACTGGCTTGGCTTTATTGGCTGAGTATTTTAAAAAGGAAGTTTTGTTTATTCGTTTTGAACCTTTAGGCGATCGGTTACAAGATTTTAAACCAGCGGTTAAAGTATCTGCTTTGAATCCGGCTGTTAGTTGGTTAACGGATTTAACCAATTCGGAAGCGGTTATACTGGCGAAAATGCACAGCAAAACCCGCTATAATATCCGTTTGGCCGAAAAGAATAATTTAATTTTCTCTCAGGTTGGCTTGGCCGGATTGGAGGATTTTTGGCAGCTTCTTAAGTTAACTAGCCAGCGTGATAAATTTGGGTTACATGAGTTTAAGCATTACGCTAACTTATTAGTAGTTCAGTCTAATCAAATTTTGTCAGTTGATCAGCCAGAGGTAAAAATTTTTGAAGTAAGGCAGAATAATAAGTTATTAGCCGCCAGTTTAATACTTTTTTATAAAAGGACCGCGACTTATTTGCATGGTGCTTCAGATTATTCTTATCGTAAATTAATGGCACCTTATTTATTGCATTGGCGCACACTTCAAGAGGCCAGGCAACAAGGTTGTTTGTTTTATGATTGGTGGGGTATTGCTTTGTCTGGGCCCAAGCAATCGACTTGGCAGGGTATTACTCGTTTTAAAACGGGTTGGGATGGGCAAACTATAGAGTATCCAGGTACTTTTGATTATCCGCTTAGTAATTTTGGTTATTGGTTTTATGATGTTTTAAGAAAAATTAATAGGTTAATAAGAAAGTTAAGATTCTTATTTTTTATTAAAGGCGGATTGATTTTTGGTAAGAAAAATAGGATTTAGTTATTTTATGACTCCTTTACAGTTGGCTATCTATAAAACTATTGTCTGGTTTGATCAAATAGGCCACCCCTTAACTTTATGGGAGTGTTGGTATTATTTATGGGCGGAAGCAGGTCAGCCGTCTTTAAACCAGGTTAGCTTAAGTGAAGTTAGGGCTGTGTTAATTAATTTTAAAACAACGGGCCAATTGGCTACTTTTGGGGGTTTTTGGTCTTTAAATGGTCGAGCAAGCTTAGTAACCGATCGTTTGCGTAAGAATCGTTGGGCGATTATTAAATACGAAAAAGCTTTGAAAGGGGCTAAATTATTGGCCCGTTTGCCATTTATTAAGTTGGTGGCTTTGGTGAACACTATGTCTTGGGCAGCTCCGCAAAAAGACAGTGATGTGGATTTTTTTATTATTACTTCAACTAAACGTATTTTTACTGGACGTTTGTTAGTTTCCGCTTTAACCCAGTTTGTGGGTTGGCGACGTCATGGCCGAAAAATTAATAATCGTCTTTGTTTAAGTTTTTATGTGTCGCAGATGGGGCAGAATTTATCGCCATTAGCTTATCCCGATGATCCTTATTTACGTTTTTGGTTATTGGCTTTAAAACCCCTTTATGTAGATAAATTAACTTATGTTGATTTTATTAAGGAGAATAGTTGGTTAAAAAAGGATTTTCCTAATTATGATTGGATTATTAACGAGCCTAGTTCAATTATTTACTCTAGCCGGGTTATAAGTTTTTCTAAACAACTTTGGGAAAGTTTATTTACAGGAGTGCTGGGTGATTGGTTGGAGTATTTTTTTAAAACCGTTCAGGTTTTTTATATGGCTAAGTTTGGTCGAGGACGTTTTAGTCGGCGAGGTGATGGTTCCAGCGCAGTAGTAGTAAATGACCAAGTGCTTAAATTTCATGAGAGTGATGCTCGGCCTAATCTAGCCAAAGCGTTTAGACAGCGTTTGGCAAAAATATAGGGCAAGTGTTATAGTCTTGTGGGTTGTGATTAACTCAAATAACAATAAAGTTTGGTTTTTTATTAAGTTTTGTTGCGGGGATTTATTTAAGATTTAAGTATTAGATTTTAGGATTTAAATCACTATTTTAGAGTTTAATTTTTAAAATATTATGTCCTTACCCTTAGTTATTATGGCGGCTGGTCGTGGCACGAGAATGAAAGAGTTAGGCCAGACTAAGCCTAAACACTTAATAGAAGTTTCTGGACGGCCTTTTTTGGCTTATTTGTTAGATAATGTAAAAACCGCTGGTTTTACTGATGTTTATTTGGTTATTGGTTATAAATATCAAACAGTTTATGATTGGTTTAAGCAAAATAATCATAAATATTCACTTAAAATAATAAATCAGTTTGATCGGCTGGGTGAAGATAAATATGGTACTTTATTACCACTCCAAGCCGTGGCTAAGGAATTAGTCGGACAGCCAGTTATGGTACTTAATGGTGATAATTATTATACGGTAAAGGATTTGTTAAGGTTACAAAATTGTGAACAAGCTTCGGCTATTGCTGGGGTAGACCATGATAATCCAGAAATTTATGGAGTATTAGTGCCTAATCAGGCTAATCATTTAGTGACTATTGCTGAAAAATCAAATGAACCGCCATCTCGTTTTATAAATTCTGGTCTTTATAAATTTAGCTCGGCCATTTGGCCAATAATTTCTCAGGTAAAAATTTCGGTTCGCGGAGAATATGAAATAACCGAAGCGGTTAAGCTTTTAGCTAAAAAAGAACCAATGGAAGTTATTGTCCTTAATCAGTCTGATTGGATGGATTTTGGTCGACCAGCTGATGTGACGGCTTTTGCTGAGTTTGTTAAAAATCAGGAAAAAGATATAGGTCCGAGCAATTAAAATCTGTTGACGGTTTATTATTCTAAACCCATAGCTTAGCTTGTTAATTTAAAATTTTTAACTCTTAAACCCCTGCTCCTGTAGTTCAATGGATAGAATGGGGGTTTCCGGAACCTCAGATCTAGGTTCGATTCCTAGCAGGAGCAAGGGTTTGGGAGTTAGTTTGTTTTGATGCGGTTATAATTTCAGAATAAAAACTGAATATTTTTTATTATTAAAGAAATTCTTGTGGGTTGGAGGTGATTTTTAATTTTTTGTTTTGTTAGGCAATGGTTAATTTTTTAAGTAAAAAATAGTTGTTTAGTTTTTTTAAAAAATTTGCTATACTTAGATTCACTAAGCTCATCGTAATTATACGATGAACATTTATAACTAATTAGTAATATTGACCTATGGATTTTTCACAATCTATGGCCAACCCCCAGGCTGCGCCAGTCGTTTCTAATAATAATGGAGAGTCGGCTCGTTATTTTGATTTGGTGTTAAGTTGGGGCTTGCGTCTGGTTTTGTTTTTGGTGCCGGTAACATTTTTACCTTGGACTTTTGAAATTTTTGAGTTTAACAAACAACTTTTATTGTTAGGTTTGTCTTTAGTTTTATTAGTAGTTTGGTTGGTTAAGGCTGTGGTAACTAAAAAAGCCTCTTTGGTTAAATCTCCGCTTAACTTAGCGGTTTTAGGTTTATTTTTAGTAGTTATTTTAGCCACAGTATTTTCCATAGATCCAGTAACTTCTATTTTGGGGTTTTACGGACGTTTTAATGGCGGTTTATTAAGTTTAGTGGCTTATTTAATAGTTTATTTCTTGATTTTACAGTCAATTAATAAAAATAAAGAACCCCAATGGTTATTAGGCTCTTGGTTAAGCGGTATTGGTTTGGGAGCTTTGTTATTATTATTGCAATTGGTTGGTTTACGTTGGTTGCCTTTTGCTGCTGCCAGTCTTTCCAGTTTTACACCCTTAGGCGGTTCTTTAAACGCTGTAGCAGTTGTTTTAGTGGCCAGTTTACCCTTGGCTTTATATATGAGCCGGGCAGCTGGTAATAAAGTTGGCCGGGTTTTATCCCTTGTTTTTACTGTTTTAGCATTAATAGTCTTATTTTTGGTTGATTATCAATTGGGCTGGATAAGTTTAATTGTAGCTACTGTCTTGTGGTTGGGCTTTGTTTTTTGGAAAAACGAACCGGTTAATTTTAATTGGACTTTATTGCCAGCTTTAGCGCTTTTGTTGTCGGTTATTGCTTGGCCAGTGGCTACGCCAGCCTTAACCCAGGTAGCAGTGCCGGTAGAAGTGAATCTTTCTATGGCTACGAGTTGGAAAGTTGCTTTACAAAACGCTAAGATTAGCCCAATTTTAGGAACAGGGCCGGAAACTTTTATCTATGGCTTTTCTAAATTCAAGCCTGATAACTTTAATGATTCTAATTTCTGGGCTTTTAGGTTTGATAAAGCTTCTTCGGAATTTGCTCAATTATTAGCTACTACTGGGTATTTGGGTTTATTAGCTTATTTAGCAGTTTTATTAATGGCTTTATATTTAAGCTGGAAAATTCTTAAAAACAAAACTGGTGATAATTGGTATTTACGTGCCGCTAGTGTTACGACTTTGATAGTTATTATAGTTGGTAATGTTTTTTACTTTTCTAATACAGTCCTTTCTTTTAATTTGTGGTTAATATTAGCCATTTTAGCTGGTTTATCTAGCAATCAAAGTCGGGATTTGTCTTTAAAAACCTCACCTCGGGCTTCGTTTATGTTTTCCTTTGGTTTAGCGGTGGTTGTTTTGGCAGCGGCTGGGGCTTGGTTTGGCGGAGTTCGTTTTTGGTTGGCGGATGCGGCTTATGCTAAAGCGCAAACTGCTGCCGGTCAGGTAGAAACCCTAGATCAGTCTTATAATGAATTAGTAAAAGCTGTTACTTTAAATCCTTGGCGTGATACTTATCGTATTGGTTTAGCTCAAGTTTTGCTAACTTTAGCTAATAAAGAAGCTTCGCAAACTCCAGCAGTCTCGGACGAAGGTAAGCAGGCCCAATTACAAAAAATACAGTCTTACATTGCTTCATCTATAGCCGCGGCTCGTTCAGCTACCGAGCTTTCCAAATCTAATGTGGCTAACTGGGAGGCTTTAGGCTCTATTTATCGCGGAACCGTGTTATTTGCTCGAGATGCTGAAGGCTGGATTATTGATTCTTTTGAAAAAGCTGTATCTTTAGAACCTTCTAACCCGGCTTTATATACAGAATTAGCCAAAGCTTATTTATTATCGGCTAACCGTAATAGGCAAGAAGCTGCTAACGAGGCCGACGAGGCTAATAAGCTAAAATTAGAGGCCGAAGCTGCTCAAAGTATAAGTAAAGCTGTGGAAAACTTAGATAAAGCTGTAAAGTTAAAGAATAATTACACACCAGCTCATTTTAATATAGCTTTAGCTTTAGAACAGCAGGGTAAAATGGATGAAGCTATTGATAAGCTTAAGAGTATGAAGGATTATAATCCTCAAGATATTGATGTTTTGTATGAATTAGCTAGTTTATATTACTTAAAGGAACAATATGATAAATCTGAAGAAAGCTTTAAATTAATCACTTCTTTAGTGCCTAATCATGCTAATGCCCATTATGGTTTATCTTTGGTATATCAAAAAAAGCAGGAAACAGATAAGGCTATTAGCCAATTAGAAAAGGTTTTAGAGCTTAATCCGGGTAATGTTGAGGTGCAAAAGCAGTTGGATAGTTTAATGAATCCGACACTAGAACCAGTTGTTAAATAAAACTACTCAACAAAAAGCCTTAAATTAAAGAAATTTAATCAAATACCCCTCGGCCATAAGGCTGGGGGGTATTTGATTTTAGTTCTTGAGAATAGTTAGCGAGTTTTATAGTGTTTAAGGTAATTTATAAATAACTAGGTTAAAACAGTTTTTAGCTTATTAAATTTGAGGTATTTATTTACTTTTTGTTATTATAAGCTTTTTATAGAAAGAGTTTGTAGGTAGCAACTAATTAAGATTAGATTATTGCTTAATTAAATAGCGTTAATAGCACTTATAAAGCCTATTTAAGGGCTTAGTTTATAAATAAGCACTAGTTAATCATTGTAAATTAGTGATTATGTTTAAAATAAGAGGAATTAATTACTTATTTTATATATTTAGTACTATTTATACTTAAGGGGTAATTTTAATGCTTTTTTGCTAGTTTAATAAAGAATAGCTATTTAATCTTTAAATATGGTTTAATTTTAATTAAAATAGTCATAAATTAATTATTTTTTATTAAATCTTACTTAAATAGCACATTAATTAAATATTTTTAAGTATAAAATGATTAATTATTAATGAGTTAGGGTTTTACGATTAAAGGTTAATTATTTTTTATTAAGTTGGCCCTAAAGAATAGAAATATATTTTAAATTTAGTATTGACTTAAGCCTTTTTTTGTGTTATCATAGTAATACCGATAAAATATCGGATAGATATCGGATAATAATAATCCATATCGGATAAAAAAATATAATAATTTGACATAATTTTGTCAAATTATAAAAGAAATTAAAATTAAATAATAAATAAGCAGATGAACTCTGCGCAAGAAAATAAAAAAATAAATAAGCCAATTAATGAAAAGATTGGCCAAAGCAGTGGCTCTGAACTAATTCCTTTGTCAGAAGCCGCTTTGTTGTCTCCGTATAGTCAGGAATATATTTCTCTTTTGGCTAGAAAAGGCAGAATTAAAGCTTGGAAAAAGGGTAGAAACTGGTATACAACTGCTCAGGCTATAGGTGAGTATGTGCAAGAACAGACTAATGAGGCTAAAGAGTCTTATGAAAAAAAGGTTCAATATAACCCTAATAATGAAGAAGTTGGTTTTTCTAAAGTTTTGCCAAGCGAAGCTGTGGAAAAACTTGTTTCTAAATTAGATAATCTAGAGCAATCACTTAGACCACTTTTACAAAAAGAAGTCAAGGAAGAGAAGATTGAACCTGTTATAGCGCAAGTAGCTACTTCAGCCTTGCAACCCAAGGAAACAGATTATTATCAGGATTTTAGAGCGGATCTTAAAAAACCTTTTAAGCAAAGTCCTTGGTTTAGGTTTAAATATGCTTTATTAGTTTTAATATTGCTACCAGCTTTGTTTGCTTTATCAACCGGTTTTGCTAATGACGGTCCAGCTAAGTTAATGAGTTCTCTTAAAAATGCTTGGACTTTAGACGGTCATAAACCTGGTACGGCGGCTAATGAAGTTTTATTGCTTAATGAGGCGGGTAATATTTCCATTAAAGGCCATATTGAAACTCAAGGTCAGTTAAGGTCTTATGCTAGGGATGGGGTGGCACCGATTATAGTGGATTCCACCACTAAAGTGGAAAATTTGAACGCTGATACAGTAGATGGCTTTTCAGCTGAGCAGTTTACTTTGGCTTTTATTACCAAAAACGGAGCTGTAGCTACGGATAATGTGGAGTTAAAGGGAAATGTAGAGGTAGGTGGTATTTTACAGGTTAAGGGGGCGACTAAATTATTGGACGAGCTTTTGGTATCAGGAGGTTTAGGTGTTTGGGGTGAAGCTTTTTTCCATAACGATGTTACAGTAGACGGTTCTTTGGCAGTTAAGCAGGATTTAACAGTTGGTGGTCAATTGGAAGTTAAGGGAGGGCTTAATACTGGGGGCGCTAATTTACAATTAGGTGGCGGTACCATAGTTACCAATAATAAAAGTTTAGTTAAGAACTTTAATGCCGAATATTTACAAGGTAAAAAACCAGCGGATTTTACTTTGGATTTTGTTACCAGCCAAGGAAATATTACTAATAATGATATTACAGTTGGCAACATAACAGCGGGCAATGTGGGGGTGGGTAGCTTGCAAGCTGGTTCAGTCAATGTGTCTGGCTTAACTACTCTTAACAATACGGAAGTTAGGGGGGATTTAACAACTTATGGTCGGGCCAGTTTTTTGGGTCCTTTGGAATTAGGCAATCTTAATTCTTTAACAGTCAATGGTCCGACTAATTTAAGCCAAACTCGTGTTAACGGTTCTTTGCAAGTTAGTGGTACTGGGATATTTGGTGGTTTAGGTGTGTCGGGTTCTTTGGGAGCTAATAATCTTTCCTCACAATATTTATCAGTCAGCCAAGATACGGTTTTAGGTACAGATGCTGGTGATAGTTTAACGGTTAATGCCACTACTACTTTTAATGGGCCGGTTAATTTAGGTTCGGGTTTTAATTTGGATTTAACTTCTGGGGCAGTCAGTGGAATTTTACCTATCAGTAAGGGTGGTACTAATTCCATAGCTGTTCCAACATCTGGTGGTGTGGCTTATGGCGATGGAGCAGCTTATCAATTTACTGCCACTGGTACGGCCGGACAAATACTTGTTTCTGATGGAGTTAACGCGCCAGTTTGGTCTAATGCTATACCAGCCACTAGCGTACCTTTTTCCGGAGTTTTAGGTAGCACTAATACGGGCGAGGCTTTAGTAGTAGGGAACGGTTCATCTTTAGATTACACTGGTACCGGTACTATTAACGCCTCATCTATCGGTGGTTATACTTTAGCTTCTTTACCTTTTGTTAATAATGCTACGGATACTACTTTAACCCGCAGTGGTACCGGACCTTATACTTTAGGATTAAATCTTGGTAATGCTAATAGTTGGAGTGGCATTCAAACTTTTACAGCTGACACTAATTTTCCTGGCTCAAGCGTTTGGACCAGTACCGGTGATGTTGGTATAGGTACTACTAATCCCAGTCAAAAATTGCAGGTTAATGGTACAGCTTATATTTTTAATAATGGTTTTGATACATCTGGTGTTAATAATGCTGATTTAAAGCTTGATAAATGGAATATTAGAGAAAGTTCACCTTTAGGCACTTTGGATGAGGGATTATTTATTGACGGTTATAATGGAACCACTTGGAATAATGTTTTAGCTTTAAGCAGGCAAACTGGTAATGTGGGTATAGGAACTAATAATCCAGTAAGTGCTTTACAAGTTGCTGGTAATATTAATCCTGACGCAATTGGTACTAGAGATATTGGAGACCAATATAGATATAATACTATCAACGCTAATACTTTTGCTTTAGCTGGAGCACCGACTACGTATTTTATAAATGCCGGTACAATTTCTTTGGGTGGCTCTTTAGGTTTAACAATAAAAACTAGAACAGGGCAGAATGGAGATATTTTTTTGATGCCCGATGGCGCTGGCAACGTTGGCATTGGTACCACCACCGTACCAGCTAGATTAACTGTTGGTTCCACTGGCGCTTTTCAAGTAACCGATGCTGGCGCTATATCAGCTGCTACTGGCCTAACATCTTCCGGCACCATTACTTTTTCTGGGT
>JAHITT010000004.1 GCA_018817715.1 Patescibacteria group bacterium | reverse complement strand
ATTGGTCGCGCGCAAATCCGAAAAGCAAGGAACATTTTTCTTTGGTGTCCGCCGAGGCTCTGCGAGGCGGTGGCGGGGCTGATTCATTCGTCCAGTTTCCGCTCGAAAAAGGTTCGCGCAAAGTGTATAATTACAGCACCAGTAGTAACTTGTTCGGAATTAAGAATATGGAGCGATTTTGCGGAAGCCAAAATCGCGCTTTGATTTTCGCCAAAACCCTTTCCGCCTACGGCGGAAGCCGTGAAATCCCATAATTCCCCTAAGCCGTATGGAAACAACTCAAACCAAAACTAAATGCGTTCTCTATGCTCGCAAGAGCACCGAGGAAGATGACCAGCAGATAATGTCCATTGAGGCACAGCTTTTTGAATTACGCGAATATGCGAGCAGAGAACGCATTGAAATCGTAAAAGTATTTACGGAAGCGAAAAGCGCAAAGAAGCCCGGGCGAGACGGTTTTGCCAAAATGATTGAGTATATTGAAAAATCTCCAGAACCTTTGGGAATATTATCTTGGCACCCCGACCGTCTCGCCCGTAATTCTGTTGATGGCGGTAAAATTATCTATCTCGTAGACATCAACAGAATTGCTTCTTTACGCTTTCCGCAGTTTTGGTTTGAGCCAACTCCGCAAGGGAAATTCATGTTGCAAGTGGCGTTCGGGCAGAGCAAATATTTTTCTGACAACTTGGTTGAAAATGTAAAGCGTGGTATCCGCCAAAAAATCCGCCGTGGCGAATGGCTAACGCTCGCTCCATTTGGCTATGTGAACAATTTGAAAACGAAAAATATTGAACCTGACAAAGTGAAATCTCGTATCATCAAGCGAGCGTTTGAGGAATACGCCACGGGAACATATACGCTCAAGTCGTTAGCGGATTTTTTGGCGGATCACGGCGTTGTCCAGAAAAAAGGAACGCCACTTGCCAAAGTTTCCGTTGTGAAAATGTTGACCAACAGAGCATATCTCGGTTTCATCAAACATCGCGGAGAATGGCACAGCGGAAACTTTGAGCCAATTCTTTTCCCGACACTGTTTGAAGCAGTCCAAAAGGTGCTCACTTCGCGCAAGAAACCGAGAAAATCGAAAGTTGCGCTTCCGTTCGCGTTCACTGGGTTTGCAAAGTGTGGCGAGTGTGGCTGTGCGATTACGGCGCAACATGCGACCAATCGTTTTGGCACACGCTACACCTACTATCGTTGCACCAAGAAAAATGGAAAGTGCGCACAGCCGTATACGCAAGAAAAAGTTCTCGCCACACAATTGCAAACACTGCTTCAATCAGTGTCGCTTCCTTTTTCTGAAATTGAAGAAATGGACAAGCAGGTTACTGCTTGGGAAAACGAATCAATTTCTGAAAAAGGAAGTGTTGCCAAAAATTTGAAAGAGAAGATTCGAGCAAACGAAGAAAAACTGAATAAGCTCGTTTCAGTTTTTCTTGACGGCGATATTGAACGAGAAATGTATCTCGCGCGCAAAGACCTGCTCATGCGTGAAAAAGCGGGTTTGCTCGAATCAGAAACAAATTTTGGGCAACAGAGAAAGAATTGGGTCGAACCCTTGCGGAGTTTCGTTTTGTCCTTGAAACAAGCGGCCGATTTAGAAAAAACTTCCAATCATCTAGAATGGAAGAAGTTTTTTCAGAAAATCGGCTCTAACCCTGAAATCAAGGACAAAACGGTTTCCATACGCTGGGGGGAATTATGGGATTTCACGGCTTCCGCCGTAGGCGGAAAGGGTTTTGGCGAAAATCAAAGCGCGATTTTGGCTTCCGCAAAATCGCTCCATATTCTTAATTCCGAACAAGTTACTACTGGTGCCGGAGAGAGGACTCGAACCTCCACGGGGTTGCCCCCACTAGGTCCTAAACCTAGCGTGTATACCAATTTCACCACTCCGGCCAATAAAATCATTCCTCACTAAAATACCAGACTATCTTAGCCTGCCATATTGTAACAATTTAGCCAAGGGGTTTATAATAATTATAATTAAACCTTAATTTTAATCCTATGGAGGGTAGGACCAAATTAATTATTTTAAGCGTTTTGTTTAGTAGTGCCCTAACGCTTTTTTTATTTGCTAAAACTAGCCAAGCAGCCACTAACTACCTGGTAATAAACCAAGTACAAACAACTGGGGGCGAAGGTAAAACCACCAATGATTTTGTAGAATTATTTAATCCCACTAACCAGGATATTGATTTACAAGGTTATCGCCTAATAAAAAGAACCGCTAACGGCACAACTGATACTACCATAAAATCCTGGACCGAAAGCTCCATTGTTAAAGCCCAAGGTTTTTATTTATGGGCCAGCTCCAGTTTTACCGACATAACTATTGTGCCAGATATTACCACCAGCCAAACTATTGCCGATAATAACGGCATAGCTCTAAGACAAGGCGCCAATGATACTGGCCAAATTATCGATAGTTTGGCTTGGGGAATAATTAATAATGGTTTAGCAGAAACAACTGCTTTTGCTACTAACCCAACAACTAATCAATCTATCCTGCGCAAACAAGATTCTTTAGGTAATCGCCAAGATACTAATGACAACGCCAGTGATTTTATTTTAGCCAATGCTCAGCCTCATAATTCACTCAGCCCTATTGAAACCCCTGCCCCACCAACACCTATAAATCCGCCGCCGGTCATAATTTACCAACCTACTCCCACACCAACCGTACTGCCAGGTGAAGTGGTTATAAATGAATTAGTCAGTGATCCTACCGAAGGCTCAGACGAATGGGTAGAAATTTATAACCGTACCAATCGAACAATTGATTTATCTTTATTTTCTCTAAGCGATGGTGGTAATAGCAAAACTTATTTAAGCGGCTCCTTGGGTACTAATGATAGTAGTCGTTTTTATGTTATTCGTTCTCCCAAAGGCAATCTTAATAATAGTGGCGATACCCTGCTACTGCGTTACCAAGAGACAATTATTGACCAAATAAGCTACGGCGCTTGGGACGATGGCAATATTACCAACAATGCCCCAGCTATTATTAAACCTTACAGTTTGGGCCGGCTACCCGACGGCTTGGATAGTGATAATGATAAAAGTGATTTTATAAAAATGGAACCTAGTTACGGGCTACCTAACAAACCCCTTTTAATTGAATTAGGTAATAACGAAACAACACTGGAACCATCTAAAAATACTGTTCAGTTTAATGAACTTTACCCCAATCCACCGCTGGATGATTTAACTGAATTTATAGAACTATTTAATCCGACTGACCAATCTATTAACCTAGACAATTGGCTTTTAGAAGATAATATTTTTTCTTACACTATTAACCAACAATCCTTAGTTTCCACTATTATTAAATCTCAAGACTTTTTACTACTACCACGAACAACTACCGGTTTAATTTTAGATAACATTGGAACAGAAAAAATAACCTTAACCTCACCAGATAAACTAATAAAAATTTCTGTGAGTTATCAAGGTCCAGCTAAAGAGGGGGCCAGTTATGCCCGACAAAACGACGGCTCTTGGATATGGACAACCAAACCAACACCCGGACAAACTAATATAATAAACAAAATTAACCTGCCGCCAATCCTAGCCTGGGACATACCCAAAACCGGCCTTATTAGTGAAATACTAGTATTTGACGCTTCCGACAGTTGCGACCCAGAAAAAGACAACTTAAATTTTAAATGGGACTTCGGCGACGGCTTAACCAGCAGTTTAACTACGCCTTCACATGCTTATATTGAATCTAAAAAATATACAGTCAAACTAACTATTACCGACGAATCGGGATTAAAATCCGAACAAATACAAACCATAAATATAACAACTAACCCCGTGCCCAAAGTAGCCGGTCTAACTAGCGGGCCTATTTTGCTAACAGAAATAATGCCCAACCCTAAAGGTAATGATAGTGAAGAGTGGCTAGAATTGTATAACCCCAACTCCACCACAGCCAGCGCGGCTGGCTGGCAAATAATTAATAATTCCCAAATTATAAACCTGCCCGACCTATCTATAGAGCCTAATAATTATTTAGTCATAGACAAAACAATATTAAAAAGTAACTTACTAAATAAGGGTGGCAAATTAGTCCTCAAAAACAATCAAGAAACAACTTCCTCTTTAAACTACGGGCCAGCTAAAGAGGGTTTGGCTTATGCTTTAATAAATAATAAATGGCTATGGACTAATTTTCCTACCCCCGGGGAAGACAATCTACTAATAACAGAAAATGAAGAAGAAACAATTGAAACTATATCCTTAACAGATGTAAAAAATATAGAAACTAATACTAAAGTAAAACTACAAGGTTTGGTGGCTGCTGCACCTGGACAAATCAGTAAAAATATAATGTTTCTGCAAGGATCGGGATTGCAAGTCACTTGGTCCGACAACGTAATAATACCCAATATAAAAACTGGTGATACGATTGAATTACAAGGCAAAATCTCCCGTAGCGAAACCTACGGCACCAGATTATTAATTTATAAAAATGATCCCCTAAAAATTATAGCCAACCAACCAGCACCCCAAGCCAAAGAAATAAACTTAAACGACCTAAACGAAGATCTGGAAGGAGAATTTGTAACCCTAACCGGTACAATTAATAAATATAGTGCCAGTCAACTGACCCTTGAACAAAATGAAGATACTCTAGTTGTATTACTAAAAAACAAAAATCTAAAATGGCCAGTTTTTACTTTAGGTAGTCCCATAAAAATAACCGGTTTTGTTGTCCAAACCAAAACCGGCCTTAAATTATGGGCTCGCTCGCCCGAAGATATATTTATAACACCTCCAGAATTAAATCCTTTAGCAGACCAACCAGAAATTAATTTAAGTAAACAAACTAATAACTGGCTAAGTTATTCCTTATTAACAGTAATAATCATCGGCTTGTTAATAAACTTATTCTGGCAAAAATATAAATTACCAAAAATTAGTAAGCTTATTAAACACTTATTTCAAAATAAATAAGGCCAACCATTATTGCTGGCTGGCCTAAATAAATATTTTTTAATTAGCTAAGTCGTATAAAACATCAAAAGCTTGTTTAGGGCAAGTTATTAAGGGTATGCCATAATCACAAGCTAATTGTCTTATAGTTTCGCCATCGGTTCTCTCTGATGGCGAGTCATATTCGTTTTTTTCAAAATTACCACTTGGTATATTTATAATTAAACTAACTAATTTACTTTTAATGACGTCCTGAATTTTTATTGTTTCTAAAAATTCTTCATCGTCATTTTGACTAAATTTAGCAACCACTATCATCCCTTTAGTTCCACCTTCGTTAAAATATTTTTTTGTTCCTTGAGTAGCGTAGATGGAACGATTATTTTTTTGAATAACCACATGTAATAGTGGTCTAAGTGCTACTTTAGCTTCCTCTGATAAACTTATCAGGATGTTATTCACTTCCTGCTTTTTAATTTTACTCATTTTATCCTCCCTAGGGATTTTTGTTAAAGAAATTTTATTTTAAAAAATTCCCACCGCTTGGAAACGGTGGGAATTAAATAGAGAAATCTAAAAATATTTGGTTAGCCAATTTAAAATCGGCTTCTATTTTATTTTTTACTCTATAACGAACTTTCATACTGGTACATATATTAATACTAATAAAACCAAAGTCAAGACTCTAACCAAAACACCCTAAAAAACAATGTTCTTAAGGTGCCTTATTTGCTTGTTGGTGGGCGAGGAGGGACTCGGCTTCGCCTCTTGTCGTGCCGTCGCACTCCTCGGGCTAACCACCGCCTCGCGGTGCGGTCTGCTGACCTACACATCGCTCCGGCGTTCGAGTCCTTAAGCAAGTCAAAAATTGACTTGCTAGATATTCACCAAAAATAAAAACTCGTACTCAAGGGTACGAGATATTTTATTTGGTGGGCGAGGAGGGACTCGAACCCTCAAGGCCTGTACGGCCAACAGATTTTAAGTCTGTCGTGTATACCAGTTCCACCACTCGCCCCTAAAGATTAACAAAAAAATCATAGCATCGAGTTTTACTTATGGCAAGAGGAAAATAAATTAAGGTGCCTGTATTTTTTACAAGCACCTTAAGGTTTTGAATTATTTTAAAAAGATTGTATGCTCCCGGTCTGGACCAATTGATAACAGTAAAACCGGAACATTTAAATATTCTTCGATAAAAAAAATATAATCTTTTAAATTTTGGTGTAATTCTCCATTCTGATAAATTGATGACCAACCTGGAAGCTCATGATAAACAGGCATAACCGATGATAAGGTTAACAAATCGGTTGGATAATTATCTAACCCTAGGTAGCCAGTACAAACCTTAATTGTTTTATATCCAGATAAAATATCAGCCTTAACCAAGGTTAAAAAATTGGCACCATTAATCATCTTTGAATACTTAAGCTGAAACAAATCCAACCAACCAGGACGACGCGGTCTACCTGTAGTAGCGCCGAACTCATTGCCTAACCGCCTTAACTTCTCTGCTTCATCGTTAAACAATTCAGTTGGGAATGGGCCGTTGCCTACCCGGGTCGTGTAACATTTAGATATCATTACAACATCCTTAACATACCTGGCTGGTAAGCCTGTTCCGGTTAAACAACCACCAATAGTACAATTGCTGGAAGTTACAAAGGGGTAAGTTCCAAAATCAATATCCAGCATGGCTCCTTGGGCTCCTTCAATAAGAATACTCTTACTTTCGGTATATTTTTTATGTAGCAAGGCCACTGTATCGGCTACAAAAGGAACTATTGAATTAAATACATTTTTTGCAAACTCATCAACTTCAACTTCTGTGTCAATCGGCTGACCATTTAAAGTCAATTCTCGATTAGTATAGTTAGCGTGTTTGCAAAGATCCTCAAGAAACTTGCCATAAAAACCCATCATTGAATCAAACCTAACTCCCTTACGAGCCATTTTTGATTCATAAGTCGGACCAATAGCCTTGTTAGTCGTGCCTATGAAGTTGTCTCGTGATTTTTCCAAACTTATTAACCACGGACAAATCATATGGGCTTGTTTAGAAATAAATAATCTTCCAGCAACACTTATGCCTAAACTTTCCAGATCGGCAATTTCTTTAAGCAGGGTTATAGGATTTACCACTACCCCGTTACCAATAACGCAAATTTTATCCGGCCACATAATACCGGAGGGTATTATGTGTAATACAATTGTCTTACCTTTGCCTTCGTCGCCCCATTGAGCTCCCAAAGCCACATCTACACAACCTGCCATAACTTACTCCTTCATTTTGTTAAGGAATTTGTTTATTTTTGAATTATTTTCCAGTATTTTTTCGCCTCTACCTTACAATCCTGGATAAATTAAGTCAAATAATAAAACCCGGTCCTCCATTACCGGGTTAATTTAAAGTTAAATTATTTTAATCAATTTTATTAGGATAATTTTCGATTATTTTTTCAACAACCACCCAATCGTTTTTAGGTTTCCAAATTACATTGCCTTTCTGCACATCTTCAGCAACATAAGAATCAGTTTGTTCGTATTCAGGGTAAGGACGCCGCAATAAAGTAAGTACTGGGTATTCTTTATTATTCCAGGTAAATACAGTATCAACAAAGGGCGAACGATTCATTATGGAAGCTAAGGCTATAACTTCACCACCAACAGAAATAACTTGGTCAATCGCCTTTCCGGTAGTAGAAAAGTTATTTTGTAAGTCTTCTACCAAAACAATTTTATCGCCTGGAATAATGTCATGTCTGTTAAAAACTAACTTAGATTTTTCCCTTTCTGTTTCCGTTTTCACCGCCGTAACTACTTTTTCCAAATAAATATAACGGCCGCTGTGACCTGGCTGACTGGACAAAGCCATAGCAAACGATTTACCGCCTTCAGGCAAACCAATAAAAACCGAAGCAGATGATAAAAGCAAATCCTTTTCTTCGTCAGAAGACATTGCCAAAGCCCAGTAGTTAATAATATCCACATATTCTTCAGCCTTGGCAAAGTTAGCATAAATATCACCAACATATTGTTTGCCTTCGGTATAAGTTCCAGCATAACCAACCAATGGACCAAGCCGCTTACCAGATTCGTCCTTAGGGCAGATGTATAATCCACCGCAAGCATCTAAAACACCTAAAGGGTTATTAGAAAATTTACGAATTAATTCGTAAATTTCTTGCCTAGTTAACTTTTTCATACTACCCCCGCCGAATATTTACTATTCAACGCATAAGCAATTTCCATCTGCAACTCATTAAAAGCTTTTAATTTATCTTCTGCTTTTGTTACCTGACGACCAACAACCAAATCAGTAGCGCCATTCAACACGGCATTACCTGGCGTATCCACCTGCTGTTGATCGTTATGATCAGCACCGACAGATCTTGTACCAGGAACAATAAAACGCAAACCTTGAAGATCAGGGTTAGAAGATAAACCGCCAACTTGCTTAGCTGAGCAAATAATTCCTTGTAAACCAACCTCCTTCGCTATTAAAGCCCTCACCAATACCGCCTCGGCAATAGTTAAGCCGTACAAGTTTTTGAATTCTTCTTCTTTTAAAGAAGTTAAAACGGTGACGCCAAAAATTTCCGGTGGGCCAAACTTTAAGGCATTTTCCAACATATCCTTACCGCCATCAATATGTACGGTTAACATATCGGCACCGGCATCCCTAACTACTGTCGCACGTTCCGCTATAGTATCAGGTGTATCCTTAAGTTTTAAATCCACCCAAACTTTTTTTATACCCGCTCTTTTTAGGGTATCAACAACCGAAGACCCGATATCATCCCACAAACTATGAATTTTTACCGCATCTGCTTGAGTAGCCAGCGATTCCCCTAGTTGCATTGCTTTTAACAGCTTCATGCCTTTTAAATCAAGAATCATTCTTGGCCAAAATGTCTTTTCCATGACTTACTCCATTATTAATTATGATGAATAGTTATTTAAGTGTAACTATAAAAAATTTTAAAAAACTCTGTTTATTTTCGCCCCAACCTTATAATAAAATTTATCCAAAGTCAACAAAACCGGCTAAAAAGCCGGTTTTAAAACATACTTATTAAAATAGGCTTAACTTAAGCCACCCAAAAAAGCTCCAACCACATAAGCTACGCTAGCCGCCAAAGCACCAACCATTAACATTTCCAAACCCGACAACCACCATTTCTTTTCGGTTAACAAAGCTCGTAAACTGCCAACTATAAATAAAGCCAAGCCAGTAAAAATAATTGCCCAAACAAAAGATGAATAAACTGGCAAATTAAAAATGTAAGGCAACAAAGGAATGACGCCGGCTACCACAAAAGCCACAAAAGTAACCCCAGCTGTAGCTAAGGGTTTAACTTTTTCCTCATTAGGCAAAAGACCTAGTTCATGTACCAGCATTTCTTTAGCCCATAATTTTTTATCAGCTGTAATAGCCTTAACAACCTCTTCCAAAACCTGACCACTTAAACCCTTGGCTTGATAAATTTCTCTTATTTCTTTTTTTTCTTCTTCGGGTAAATGTTCTATTTCCCACTCTTCTTTTTTTAATTCCGAAGTTACATACTCACGATTGGACTTTTCACTAAGATAATTACCACTAGACATAGAAAAACCATCAGCCAATAAATTAGCCGCACCCAATATTAAAACAATACTGGCTGATAAATCCGCTCCAGCCACACCAGCCACCACAGCAAAAGTGGTAATTATGCCATCATTAGCCCCATAAACAAAATCCCGCAAATAACTACCCGCTAACAAATTGTGCCAGTCCTTTTCGTCCGTGCCATCATGATGCATTTTCCTAATCCGTTTTATTTTATCAACTAATAATTCTTTATGTTCCATATAATAATTGTACATCAAATAATAATTAATAAAAAACTAAAGAACTTCACTTTAAAGTGAAGTTCTTTAGTTTGGAGCGGGAGACGGGATTCGCACCCGCGACCTCTTCCTTGGCAAGGAAGCATTCTACTGCTGAACTACTCCCGCACGCTCCGTTTAAAATTAATAGCGCTACTTAAATTACCCTCGCAACTTTTTTGCACTGCTTAAGCGCTGACTTAGTATAGCAAAAATATGACTATCGTCAAATCCTAAAATCTCTAAATATTTTACTTTAGAACCCTGCCCGCGCTTAATAATTACATCCGTTTTAGGTACTTTTAACACCCGGGATAATGTCTCACACAGCTCGGCATTGGCTTTACCGTCAGCTGGCGGTGCCGCTAGCTTAATGTGCAAAATATCTCCTTCCATTTTTACCAAACCTGGCCGATGTGAATTAGCTATAACTTTAACTTTTAAAAGCATAAATTAAATCTTTAAAATTATCTTAGTTAAATCTTTTGCTGCTTGCGTTAAATTTACTGTTCCATTTTTACCTATCAAAACCATATCTTCTATCCTTACCCCACCCCAACCCGGCAAATAAATACCCGGCTCCAAGGTTATAACCATACCATATTTTAAAATATCTAAGCTACCCGGCTTTAAACTTGGCCATTCATGTATCACTGTTCCCAAACCATGGCCTAAACCATGGTTAAAACTGTTTGCACCAAATCTTTTAACTATAAAACGTCTGGCCTGGCTATCTATTTTATCAGCTTGCCTTAAACCTTTTTTTAAAACTGCTAAAGATAACTCCTGAGCCTTAAGCACTGTTTGATAAACTTCTTTTTGCTTAGCAGTCGGCTGACCAAATATATAAGTACGGGTCATATCTGAACAATAACTCTTTACCGTAGCGCCAAAATCTAACATTACCAAATTACCTAACTTTAATTTAGTTCTACCAGGCACATGATGAATATTGGCCGTATTTTTCCCAAAAGCCACAATTGGCTCAAAAGCCAAAGATTTAATCTGATAATATTTCATCCGGCCAACTATAAATTTAGCCAAATTAACTTCTGTTAAATCAACTTTTAATTTATTAACCGCTTCTGTCAAAACTTTTTCACTAATCCTTTGCGCTTTAATAATATTATTTATTTCTACCTTAGTTTTAACAGCTTTTAATTCCTGAATAATAGGTAATTGATATTTCATAAACTTATAATAACAGTTCAAACAAAAAAATATAGGGTGCTGACTGGCACCCTATTTATTAAACTTCTTTTAAAAAATCTTTTTGGTTTTTCCCAGCCAACAAATAACTACCATCTATTTTAGAAACTGGCACACTGCTCAAATCTAAAATTTGGACAGATTTGATTAAATCTTGGTCTTGAGAAACAACTTGGCGCGCTGATTGTAAATCATTATTATTCTCCACAACCAATAGTCCTTTAACCGTAACTTGTAAATCTGGATTTTTAGCTTTCATTAATTTTTCAAAACGCGGACCACTACCAACATCTCCAGTTGGTGAATCGCCTAAAATAATTAAACGATCATAAGGAATATTTAAGCCTTTATTTTTTAAAGTTTCCATTAAATACTCCATCTTATATTCTTTAAGGCCTGGCACATCCGTATCACTGGCACTATCAATAAAGTGCTCAGACAAACCAGTATACTTCAAAACTGCATTAAGAAACTTCTTAGGGTTAGCCGACATGGCCATCATAGGAACACCCAACCTTTTATACATAGCGGCCAAATGATAAATCGGGCCAATTTTTCCTTCATTAAAAGAATCGGCATCTGCTTGATACATTTTTTCAACAACTTCGGCTGCCACATTATCAAATGTTTCTAACATTTTGTTAGCCTGTTCATACAATGAATTACCAGGTTGATCAATATATTCTCCCTCTTTGCCCGAACCTAATATCTCCCGACTATAAACATCAGAATCCTTATACTGTTCTTGGCCTAATTCATAAATACGGTGCATTCTATCCAACTCCCGCCACATTGTGCCCAATCTAAATCCAGCTAAATGAACCCTGGTAACTTCCTCTAAACCTTCCTTATCTACTGCTTTTGGCCACAAAGTTTTTCTAATTTCCTTATAACAAGGCTCCAAATGTACAAAAGTTTTATCAATATCACAAAAAGCAATTAATTTAGGTTTGCCGTCGGGTAATAAATTTATTTTAAAAATCTCCCGACTACCGTCTGGTTTTTCCAAATTAGATTCAACTTCAATAAAAGTTTTTTCTTTTTCTTTATTAAGTTCCATTGTTTCCCTCATATTTTTTATAATTATTTTTCCTATCTTTATAACTTATCTAATCTTCACTGTCAAACTTACTACCTATTAAGAATATCCTTATTAAAATTATCTCGGCCGTAGTCAATAAATCTTTTTAAAAACTCGTAATGATCTAATACAGTTTTTTGGCGATATTTATCAACACTATAAATTACATTCCATCTGTTAAACTCCACAACAAAAGATAAAAAACGAGCCTTTATTAAATCATATAAAAAATCAAGCTCCTCCGTCGACAAATAATTGAAACTCCTATATTTTTCCAAAAATAATTTCGCCTGACAAGGATTCCAGTTATAACAAAAAGATGTTAAATGAAGACTAACGGCCACATTTTGAATATAAGGACTAAAAGCCATATCAGAAAAATCTATAATTGCCTGTAATTTACCGTTATTCACTAACCAATTATGGGGAACAATGTCGTTATGTATTAAACCTGTTGGCAAATTAATAAATCTGTTTCGATATTTTTTAAAATCATCCAATATAGTAGTAAAAACATCCTTATCAAAGTCCTCTGGTAAATATTTCAAATATTCTTTAAGTATAAACGTATTTTTTAAATCCCATTCATAATTCTGGCGAGTTTTACTTCCGTCAACAAAATTCTTTAAAAGTAAATCCATTCTACCGGCCTGCTCGGCCACCGACACAACTAAATCATCTGCTAAAATTTTTTCGCTCATATTATCCCCCGATATATAATCCATCACCACTGAATATTTATCAGCAACCACTGTTTCTAATTTATTTTTAGAATTATTTATGATATACGGCGTTTTTAATCCTGCTTTAGAACAATAATCCATTACCCCCAATTCAAATAATATGTTTTCCGGAACAATACCAATTCCTTCAAAAATCTTAACCACAAATTTACCATTATCGGTTTCTACGTAATAATTGGAATTCTCGTAACCGGAAGTATAAAGAAAAAAATCTTTTATTTTTCCAATTTCTAAATAGTTATCAAGAACGCTCTGTAAAAAATCTTTTTTATATTCTTGGCGCATAATACCTCTAAAGCTTATTCAAAATAACCTTATGGACCTTACCGTTAGTAGCTAATAAATCAATATTGGGTAAGATCCTGCCACCTTGGCCATAAATAGACCAATCTTTATTATTAAAATCAGTTACCCGACCGCCAGCTTCTTTAACCAATAAAATACCAGCCGCCGCGTCCCATGGTTTACAACCAGGAATTACCAAACTCTCCACCCGACCGCCAGCCACCCAAGCCAATTCTACAGCAGCGCTGCCTAATTGCCTCATATCAATACTATTTAATTTAAAATACTTATAAAGCTCCACTGCCTGCTTAACATGTTTACTTTCTGAACCGTGGCAATATGTTAAAAAAGATTTTTTAATATCCCAAGTTCCCGATACCTCTAACCGCCGATTATTCAAAAAAACGCCTTGTCCTTTACTAGCCACATACAATTCCTTTAAATAAGGTACATAAACCACACCAATCAAAGGCCGCTTCTTATAATACAAAGCAATAGATACAGAAAACAAAGGATTGTGTACTCGAAAATTAGTCGTACCATCTAAAGGATCTACCACCCATAAATAATCTGATTTAGTTTTATTTAAACCTGACTCTTCACTTAAGACGGAAAAATCCGGTGTCTGTTTTTTTAAGATCGTTAAAATTATTTTTTCAGCAGCCAAATCCGCTTTCGTAACTATTTCATGCGATTGTTTTAACCGCCAATCAATAATTCCCCTATTAAACTCTTTGACCAAATAATCCCCCGCTTGTTTAGCCGCCTTAACAGCAATATTTTTATAAATCATATTCTTTTTTAATTTTTAATATTCAAAAACCTTTATTACTTTATTGAATTATTTTGTCTACCCTTAATCATTCCTAAAAAAACCTCTATCTCTGAACGTAGTTCTTTTAATAAAATATGCATATCACTTGTAAAAGCTTCTGGTAAAGAGATCATCTCTTTATCTAAATTAGCTAAACTATAGAATAAAACTCCACTGGCCTCACGATCTACTGGTTTAATACTGCCATCATATAAACCAAAATAAGCATGCAGTTTGTTGGCAATTATTATAGTCTCCCCTGAAATAACTCTTTTTAAATTATATATTTTACTATGAGAATGCTTAACTACCGCTATAGTAGATAAATAATCACTTAATAAAACTAAAGTTTTTTTAAAATCATCATCATTTTTTAAAACTATTGAGGGGGTTTGCAATTCCTGAACAGTTTCCACCATAACTGAATAATCGGCTGTATCACCATAGCGAATATGCCCACCAACCGATTTATCTAACAAACCAGCGTTATGATTTTTATCATAAGACCTTTTTTGTAATAGTAATTCACCATGACTGTTAAAAATTAATACGTGAACAATCTCACAGGCTCGAGTAGGCTTGCCTACTTTTTTAAAAACTTCGGTTTGTTCTTTATAAAATTCATCACGCTCCATTGGTATGGAACGTTCCACGTCCTCTAACAAAAATGTACTTAATATTTCGCTCATAATAAATAGTTTAATTATTCTATCTTAGTAAAAGTATAAAACCTCAAACTGGTAAAAGGTATTTTATATTTGTTTTCCATTAACCAACGATTGTCACGCAACTCTACCTCTGTCCAATCTAAACCTATCTTATCCGCCACTAATCTTAAAGACTGCTCATCTTTTCCTTCCAACTCCACCAAGGTTGGCACTAATGGCCAATCTATTAAATCCACTTCCACTCCATCTAATAAAAAACTGTGTCTTTTTTTTTCTTGCTGGCGATAATCAATCAAACCAATAGTCTTAACTAATTCCACGGCTTTATTCCAATCATCCACCACAATTTCCACTTCAATCGTGCCATCGATACTAAATTCCTCTACTTTTTTAAAAGTAAGTTTATTGCCTTTTTTATCCTGCCTTAACCTAACAAATTTCCATTCTTTTGGCCATTTCATTTCTTTATCATAAAAAATTATCTCTTTTATTAACTCTTCACCATTATCAATCGCCCCCACTTCTTTCAGTTTAGCTAATAAAAAATTCTTATCTATTTCAATAAAACGAACTTCGATTTCTCTGTTTTCCATAAAATTAAATTGGCCTATTAAAACCTATATATTTTTTAGCCTCCTCGCCTTCCCAATATTCTACAAACTTAAAACCATGTTCACGGCTATAAAAATAATCAGCGTAAACTTGTAATTTTTCAAACAATTCTCTGTCCAATTGCGGATTCAAATATTTAACAGTTTGTAACATTATTTGCTTTTCTTCGTCTGTCGGATTATTAGCATAATTAAAATGTAAATCAAACTTACCAGATTCTTGTCCACTAACATCCATAGTTGCTCCAACGGGCTGACTTTTATCATCTTCCTTTTTGTAAAAAAATTTATCACCTTGTTCTAAATCCACCATTACCCGGCCGTTATTTATAACCAAACCGCCACTATAATCCGGTTGCCAAGTTTCAAACAATTGAATTGTGTACTTATCAGAACCACCAGACAATCTATCATAATATTCCTTAACCTCTAACCAGGAAGCATTAGGTAAACGACTTATGGTCAATTTGCTGCGTGTTTCATAATCCTTGGGTACACACCTTATAAAATACTGAATGTTATCGCGTTTATTATTTGGCACCGCCTGCTCTATATCCGACCAAGAATCAAATGGTCCATAACTTACTCCTATGGGTAAACCACTATTTTCCAATCTGCTTTTTTTGGTGCCAGCATTTATCAAAACTCTTTCCAGTTCATCTTTATTAACCAAACCTGCTTCAGCAGATTTTTTAGTCCACTCGGTAATATCTGGTTTTCTATTTTCCATAGTCATAATTATTTTCTCCTAAACTTTTTAAGAATAGCTAAATTCCTGGGATCGTCCCCAGCCTCGTTTTTAGGAGTTTCTAATATCATATTAACATTTTTTAAACGTCGGTCCTGTACTAAAGCTTTAAATCCAGCCAAACCTATTTTACCTTTGCCCAAATGTTCGTGCTGATCTTTATGACTATTAAGATCGTGCTTAGAATCATTAATATGAATTATTCTCAACTTATCTAAACCAATAATATGATTAAAAGAGTCTAAAACTTTCTTAACTGATTGCTTAGTGCGTAAATCATAACCCGAAGCAAAAGCATGGCAAGTATCAAAACAAACACCAATAGTCGATTTAACTTTCCGATCTTTTTCTACTTGATGAATAATGGAAGCCACTTCTTCAAAACTGTCGCCAATAACCTTACCAGCACCAGCTGATATTTCAATTAAAAATTCCGTACTCCCCTTATAATCAGTTAACATCTTGGTTAAACCCTTAACCACATATTGCAAGCCTTTTTTATCACTAACATCTTTAAAACTACCCAAATGAGCCATTACATATTTTACCCCCAATAAACTACCACGCTCTAACTCTTGCCTAATTATACTAGCCGAACTATGTCGAATACTAACTTTAGCCGAAGCAAAATTTATGTAATAAGGCGCATGAATATAAGTTTCTAACTGATTATAATTAAGGCAATGTTTTTTGAACGCCTCAACCACTTGAGCCGTTAATTTAGGTGCTGAACCGCCCTGAGGTGAGCGTGAAAAAAACTGAAAAACTTCACAACCCACCTCAGCCGCCCGCTCTGGCGCCTTAGTCACCCCGCCAGCTGCCGAAATGTGAGAACCAAATAACATAAATAAATAGTCTACTAATCTAAAAAGGTATACTACGCTTAGCTATAGTATACCTTAATAAAAAATCACTGTCGCTTAATTTATTATTTTTTAACTAATTTTTCTTTAAGCCAACTTACCACATTTTTATTAGTCAAATTACTACGCAGATAATCTTTATATTCGTCTGTCTGAAAGCGTTCTATAGTTTTAGGATCGTGCTGATGACTTTGTAAAACTTTTTTAAGTTCTTCAGTTACACTGTCATCATCCGCCTCTAACTTTTCCTGCCTAACAAACTGCCTGGTCAACAAGGCTACCTTAACTCGCTTAACAGCTTGCGATTTAAACTCATTAAGCAAGGCTGGCTCATCTTTTTTAATACTAGCCAAATAATCAACCCAATTTAACCCCCGATGCTCCAGGGAATGTTTAAGTTCGTGAACCATTGATTTAGCTTCCCTGTCCACCAACATATCTGGCAACTCACCAAATTCAGTCAGATCGACTAATTTTTCCAACATTTCTCTTTCCAAATTAATTTCCGCTGTTTCAGTTTTTTCGTCTATTATATTCTGTTTTATCTTGTCGATTAATTCTTTTAAAGAAGAAAAATAGCCCAAACCTTTAGCAAAATCATCATTTAATTCCGGTAAAATCCGAGCAAAAACCTGCTTTATTTTTACCTTTACTTCAGCTGGTTTACTAGCTAGGGGCTTATGATAGTCCTTAGGGAAAGTAATAGAAAAATCCTTATCTTCGTTTTGTTTTAGGCCTAATAAATTTTCTTCAAAGCCCGGTACTAATTGACCCTTACCAACAATAACAGAATAATCATTCTGACTACCACCTTCTATAGCCACTTTATCCACCGACACCACAAAATCCATTACCACACGATCGCCGGTTTTAATTCCCTCCACCGAAGCTGCCTCGCTAGCCCGATTATCTCTAATATCCTCCACCACTTTAGTAATTTCTGATTCCGCCACTTGAACAGCTGACCGTTCCAAACTAATTTTTTCCCATTTGCCTAAACTAACCTCCGGCAATTTAACAACTGTTAAACTAAAAACAAACGGCTCAGCTTTTTCTAATTGCAATTCCGGCTGACCAATAACATCCAAATCCTCTTCCGTAACCAACCTAGGATAAAATTCTTTAGCCGCCGCTAATAAAGCCTCCTGCTCAATAGTAGCCTCGCCGACTTTTTGTTTAATAACTTCCAAAGGTACTTTACCCGGTCTAAAACCATCCATCTTATAATTTTGCGAAATAACTCCCATGGCCCGCTGACGCATCCTGGCAGCTTCGGCTTCGGTAAGTTCAAAAGTTATTTTTAATTTACCTCCTTTAATATTTTCTATATTATATTGCATGATAATAAATAATTTAAAAAATAAAAGTGAAGAGTAAGAGTTTAAAAGCAACATCTATTACCCAAACCTCTTACTCCTAACTTAAGTTCAAACTAACTTAAATTAAAAAAGCCACTAACAATAAAGCCACCACATTCAATATTTTAATCATCGGGTTAATAGCCGGACCAGCCGTATCTTTATAAGGATCGCCTACGGTGTCACCAGTCACAGCGGCTTGATAAGCCAAACTTCCTTTACCGCCAAAATTGCCAGCTTCAATATATTTTTTAGCATTATCCCAAGCAGCGCCACCGGTGGTCATAGAAATGGCCACAAATAAACCAGTTACAATGCTGCCAACCAATAAACCACCCAAAGCCTCCGGGCCTAAAATAAAACCAACTAACAAAGGAGTTACCACCGGCATTAAAGCCGGCAAAATCATTTCTTTAAGAGCGCTCTTAGTTACTATATCCACGGCCTTGCCATAATCTGGCATAGCTGTTCCCTCCATAATGCCTGGTATTTCTTTAAATTGACGCCTAACTTCTTCCACTACCTGACCGGCGGCTTTACCAACTGCTTCCATAGAAAAAGCCCCAAACAAATAAGGCAACAAACCGCCAATAAATAAACCCACTAGCACCCGAGGATCATCTAATAAAAAATGAATAGTTACGCCGCGATCAACAAACTCTTGTACATAAGCGGCAAATAAAACTAAAGCGGCCAGGCCGGCTGAACCAATAGCATAACCCTTGGTAACAGCTTTAGTGGTATTACCAACCGCATCTAAAGGATCTGTTATATCCCGAACTTCTTTGGGTAAATCAGACATTTCGGCAATTCCGCCGGCATTGTCAGTAATCGGACCATAAGCATCAATGGTTACAATAATACCGGTTAAAGAAAGCATACTCATGGCCGCTACAGCCACCCCATAAATACCAGCCAAAGCATAAGAAGCCATAATAGCCGCGGCAATTACTATAACCGGCCAAGCTGTCGACTTCATGGAAATAGCCAAACCCCGAATTATATTAGTACCGTGTCCGGTCGTAGAAGCTTCGGCAATGGATTGCACTGGTTTGTATTCAGTGGAAGTATAATATTCTGTAATTAACACCAACAAACCAGTTACCACCAAGCCAACCAAACTAGCCAAATAAATAGCTGTGGTACTGTACAGACCATTACCAGTCATTAAATTTTCGGTCACAAAATAAAAACCAATAATGGCCAATAAACCAGCCACCACTAAACCCTTATAAAGAGCGGCCATTATTTTTTGGCTGGCTGAAAGTTTTATGGCCATAGTACCAAACAAAGAAGCCAGCACGGAAACCGCTCCCAAAGCTAAGGGATACAAAACAGCATTATCAAAATTTTTAAAAACCAAAGAGCCCAACAACATGGCGGCCACGGCTGTCACAGCATAAGATTCATACAAATCAGCGGCCATACCAGCGCAATCACCTACGTTATCACCCACGTTGTCGGCAATCACCGCTGGATTTCTGGGATCATCTTCGGGAATATTACTTTCTACTTTACCAACCAAGTCGGCTCCGACATCAGCAGCTTTGGTATAAATACCACCACCTAAACGAGCAAAAACGGAAATCAAACTACCACCAAAACCTAAACCAATTAAGGCTGATAAATTACCAGCCGATAACCAATAAAATCCTGTCACGCCTAATAAGGCCAAACCAACCACTAACAAACCAGTTACAGCACCGCCATTAACTGCCACAGAAAAAGCTTTAGCTAAACTACTACGAGCGGCTTCGGCAGTACGTACGTTAGCCCGTACTGAAATATTCATACCAATAAATCCAGCGACCGCCGATAAAACTGCTCCCACCAAAAAAGCTAAAGCAGTTGGCCAATTCCAAAACCAACCTAATAAAACAAATAAAACCAAAGCTATCCAAGCTACTGTACGATATTGCCTTTGCAAGTAAGCTTTAGCGCCGGCTTGAATAGCCGCAGCAATAGATTGCATTTTTTCCGAACCAGTCGGCAATTTTAAAACTCGGCTCATTAACCATAAACCATAAGCAATGGTTACAATCGAAGCTACTAGGGCGAATGTTAAATAATTATACATAGTATAAATAATAGCCAATAAATTATAATTGATTACCAGTTGAATCTTCCACCTTATCCGAAGTTGGAGTATTATCTGTTGATTTTAAAGAATCATCAGTCGAGCTATCGGAACTTTCTATCTGCTCTGTTTTACTAGCAGCTTCTTCTGAAACTTCTGGATCCCCAACAACTACTTCACCAGACACACTACCAATAATATCTATCCTCCAACCGGTTAGTTTAACTGCTAAACGTACATTCTGGCCGTTTTTACCAATAGCTAAGGATAATTGATCTTCAGCCACTTCTACTTTGGCACTATGACTTTCCTCATCCAAAATTACCGACTGAACCTTAGCCGGCGACAAAGACGATGAAATAAATTTAATAATATCTTCAGACCATTCTATTATGTCAATCTTCTCGCCACCTAACTGACTAATAATAGTTTGCACACGAATACCGCGCTGACCAACACAAGAACCAATCGGATCAACATTTTCTTCTTCAGTAAAAACAGCTATTTTGGTGCGACCACCAGCCTCTCTGGCTATCGCTTTAATTTCCACAATACTCGAAGCTATTTCTGGCACTTCCTGAATAAATAATTGACGAACAATTTCCGGATGAGTTCTGGAAACAATTACTTCTGGACCACGAGCGGCCGCATTTACTGCCACTAAATATACTTTAAATCGAGCACTAACAGCATAATGTTCCCGAGGAATTTGTTCACTATGAGGCATAACCGCTACGGTGTGTCCCAAATCGACAAAAACAGTTCGCCCTTCCACGCGCTGAATAGTACCAATTAAAACCTGACCTTCCTTATCTTTATATTCAGAAAAGACCACTTCACGCTCCGCTTCTCTTAAACGTTGAATAATAACCTGTTTGGCCGTCTGAGCAGCCATACGACCGTAATCCGCCGGCACTTTTAATTCTGTTTTTATCTCATCGCCAATTTGCCACTGTGAATCTTTTTTCCGAGCTTCTGTTAGTAGTATTTCCTTACGTTCATTAATTGTTTCCTCTCCTTCTTCCGGACCTTCTACCACAGTTTTTACATCAAAAACTTTGGAATCGCCAGTAACTGGATCAAACTCCACTTTTATATTTTCATTCTTTTGGCCAAAATCTTTTCGATAAGCAGCGGCCAACGCCTGCTCGATGGTTTCCACCACAGCTGAGACGGGAATATTTTTTTCCTCGCAAATCTGTTGGATGGCTGCCAAAATTGGAGAATTTTGCATAAATTAATTAATTAACTTTATTTAGAAAGCTAAAAAAACTAGAGTAAAAAATAACTAGGTTGCTTAATAAAGCACCTAGCCTTAATTAAACAATAGTAAAAAACCCAACCTCTTGTCAAGTTTAAATAGTAAAAATTTTTATGTCTTTAACAAAGTTACTAGCTGATAAAACAACTGCCACTACTAATAAACTTACCTGCTGAGGCAGTTGAGGATGGGCCAAAACAAAGGCTTGGGCAGCTAATTTAAGCTTAGCCACTTTTGATTCATCAACCATTATCTCTGGCCTAATTAAAAAAGGCTCTTGTTTGGTTTTAACCTCGACCACAAAAAGTTCCTGACCTTTTTGAACAATTATATCAATCTCACCATAACGACCAGCATGCCAATTACGCGCCAAAACAAAAAAACCTTGGTTTAATAAATAAGAGCAAGCCTCTTCTTCACCTAAGCGGCCGGCCTCCTGCCGCGTTTTTTTCATATTAGGATAAATATTTTAATCTCTGCTGTTCTTGAAAACGTTTAGCTTTTTCTTGAGGAGCTACTTTAACAGCATAAACCAAAATGAACCACAACCAAATCGCCGCCAAAACCAACCATAATAACCACCACCAACGACTACCTAAATAAGGCGTTTGTGTTTGGGTAAAAAACAAAGTTAAAGCTAGTAATACCCCCTCCGTACCCAACAAGGACGAAAGTTTTTTAAGTATTCGTCGCGTGCTAGGCTCGGAGCTAAAACGTTTAAAAAACAAACCAAAAACCAAAGCTACCAACCATAAAAATAAGACCAAAGCTACCAAAGAATAGAGCCCCCAACCACTAAACGGCTCAGCATAAGCTTCTATCCAATAAGATAAAATTAATAAATTATTCATAATTATTTCTTTAAAATAAATCCGTAATGATAAGGGCCTGCCTCAAACTGTTTAACCAACGAAAATCCAGCCACCTTACTTAATTCAACTACTTTTTCTGGAGCAATCCGATTATCAAGCGGTGGTCCAAAAGGAGTTGGTTGCACTTTCCAATCAACCAACAACAAACTACCACCAGTTTTTAATAAACGATTTGTTTCTTTTAAAATAAAATCGTTCTGCCGTGACTGAAAAATTATATTTATTAAACAGGCAAAATCCAAAATAGCCGATTCAATTTTAGTAGCTCCTAATTTTTCCAAATCCGACCAAACTGTTTCGATATTATTCAAATTCTCCAGTTTAGCCTTACCCACTACTCCTTCCAAAGCCGATTTTAATATATCCACCGCATAAACTTTTCCTTGGCTACCAACTAAGCGGGCGGCTGGCAGGGTAAAATAACCCGCGCCACCACAACCTAAATCTCCAAAATTGTGTCCACTACTCAAACCCAGTTCGTCTTTTAATAAACTTTCTGGATTAAGTAGTTTGGAAGTAACTATTTCTGTTCTCATATATTTTTAATTAATAATCACATTATACCAAACTGTCTTTAACTGGTCGATACGTTAAACGATGAATTGAACAAGGGCCTAAAAGCCTAAGCTTTTTAAGATGATCTTTTGTACCATAACCTTTATTCTTAGAAAAATTGTAGTTTGGATATTTTTTGTCATAATTATCCATTACTTTATCCCGATAAACTTTAGCCATAACCGAAGCTAGGGCTATAGACAAAACTTTAGCATCCCCATCAACAAGGCTCTGTACGGGTAAATTTTTAATTTTTTTGGGTAGTTTGGCTATATAATCGGTCAGTAAATAATCTGGTTTAACTTTTAATTTATTTACAGCTTTAAAGACCACCTGATGATTAGACCAGGTTATTCCCTTACTATCTATTTGGCGGCTATTTACCAAACCAATTGACCAAATAATTTGTCGCCGGGCTAACTTAAAAATTTCCTGTCTTTTTTGGGGGTTTAAAATTTTAGAATCTTTAACCCAACTCAACCAGTCTGGAGGATTGGCTAATAAATCTTTAGACAAAATAACCACTGCCGCCACAATTGGCCCGGCCAAAGCGCCCCGACCAGCCTCATCCGCCCCGGCCACCAACTTATAACCTTGGGTGGTTAATTTTTTTTCAATTAGCAAATTCATAACTATCTATTTGACAATATATACCAATCGGGGTAATTTGTTTAATTAAAATCACAAACAAAAAGGACTTTAAAATGATAAAAAATGTAAAAATATTATTACTAACAGGCGGTAAAATACCTAAACTAGGCACCCCACAATCAGCTGGCTATGACGTATATCCAAGGTGTATTGTTTCCTTAAGTGAAATGGATAAACAATCACCTTACTTAAGAAAAAACTTATTCAACTTTAAATCAAGATCGGATAATGAACAAATCAACAAAAACATAATCCAAGAAAACGGTCAGCTAATTTATAACCTTATGCCCAACCAGTCAGTAGTTTTGGGTATAGGTTTTATAACTGAAATGCCGTCAGAAATGTTTTATTACTTACTGCCCCGTTCCGGTGCCACTACAGTAAAAGATACTCTTTTACAAAATGCTATGGTACCAATTGATGCCGACTTTCGGGGCGAGGCTACTGCTAAAATATTAAACATAGGCAATAAACCTTTCATTATAAGCAAGGAAGTTGCCATAGCCCAAGTCGTTTTTCAGAAAAGGCTTGTTCCTCAATTTGTTGAGATTAATAATTATAACGAATTTAGCCAAACCGAAAGATCTTTCCACGGTCTAGGTCATACTGATTTTAAAAATAAAAACTTGAGGAAAAACAATGAAAACAAATAATTTAAATAATGAAAAAATTCAGATAGCTTTTGATTTATTACGAAAATTTGTTGACATAACAATCACAAACAAAAGATATCAGAATCAAATTACAAAAAAAGATGAGTTAATCCATCAAAAAATTTCTATCAACAGTCATCTTAAAAAATTAATAGATGAACACAAATGGAAGGAAATACTAAACAACTCTGATTTTGATGATCTATTAAATTACTTCCAAGACAACAAGCTATACAAAAATTCAGAAGTGATGGAGGTACTACATTATCTCATCAGGGTCTTTCCTGGACAAATTGAGGTTACCTTATGGTAACCTAAAACCCCAAAAGTCTTAAATCAAGATTTTTGGGGTAATTTTATTTAACCTGTCTAGCCAAGACCATAAGACAACTACCATCGGCCACTAA
The DNA here is from genome assembly GCA_018817715.1 of Patescibacteria group bacterium. Taxonomy (NCBI): domain Bacteria; species Patescibacteria group bacterium. Next base: position 227,038 of record JAHITT010000004.1, on the reverse strand, counting down.
GTTAATATTATAATCCGCGGCTGTTCTTTTAATAGCCTCGTCAAAAGCACCTACTTGACACCATATTTTATCAATCTTTAAATCAACTGCTTGCCTCAATAAAGAATTACCTATTTCCGGTTTAATTACCAACACCAAAACATCGGGTTTAATTTTTAATTCCGACAAATCCTTATAAACTACCATACCCTCCTGTTCATTTTTATAATTTATATCCAAACCGACTGCCTTATATCCTTGGGTTAGTAAATCATTCAAAATAATATAACCATACTTTTGTTTGTCATGAATATTACCGGCCACGACATATAAATAATTTTTATTTAAAAAAGCAGAATACATAAATGAAGGTCCAAATCAAAATCCTAAAAACTAATACCTAAATCCTAAATAAACCCCAATACCCAATTTTAGGAATTTAAAGATTTGGATATTAGGATTTAAGATTTAGAATTTTTTTAATTAATATTTCCCTCTGGCTTCCATAGCCTGCTCCAGTCTTTCCAAGGCCACCACGTAAGCCGCCGTACGCAAATCAATATTTAATTGTTCTGATCTGCGCCAAACCTGTTTAAAAGATTGAACCATAATTGGTTTAAGTTTTTGCAAAACCTCGCCCTCATCCCAATAATATTGCTGCAAATTCTGAACCATTTCAAAATAAGACACTGTTACACCGCCAGCGTTAGCTAAAACATCCGGCACCACTACCACCCCACGTTTATTTAATTTAACATCAGCCTCCGGAGTGGTTGGACCATTGGCCATTTCCAAAATTATTTTAGCTTTAATGCGTCCGACATTTTTAATAGTTATTTGGTTTTCCAAAGCGGCTGGCACCAAAACAGTTACTGGTAATTCCAATAACTTCTCGTTGCTTATAGTTTGAGAATTGGGTAAACCTTTCAAACTGCCATGCTCTTTTTTATATCTTTCCACAGCTGGAACATCTAAACCATTACTATTATAAACAGCGCTACTAGAATCTGACATAGCTACTACTTTAACTTTAGCCTGATAAAGAAGTTGGGCCATAATGCCACCAACATTACCCATACCTTGAACGGCGACTGTGGTTTTTTGCGGCGACAATTTTAATTTGTTAAAAAGTTCCTGCAAAACATAAAGACCACCCTGAGCCGTGGCTGGCGTGCGCCCTTGAGACCCACCCAAAGACAGCGGTTTGCCCGTAACCACCGCTGGCACCTGACGACCAACTTGTTTGCTATATTCATCCATAATCCAACCCATTATTTCCGGTGTCGTATTTACATCTGGCGCTGGTACGTCTTTATCTGGCCCAATAAAAGGCGTTAGTTGCCTGGCTAAACTGCGACTTAATCTTTCCAATTCACCTTTAGATAATTTTTTTGGATCAACTGTAACGCCCCCTTTGGCACCACCCAAAGGAATGTTAACCACTGCACATTTTATAGACATCCAAAAAGCCAAGGCCTTAACTTCATCTAAGTTAGTTTTAGGGTGGAACCTAAGCCCGCCCTTATAAGGACCGCGACTGGATGAGTGTTGTACCCGATAACCATCAAAAACTTTCATAGAACCATCATCCATAGTCACTGGCAAAGACAGTTGAATAAGTTTTTCCGGTTTTTGTAAACGTTCAACAACACTGCTTTGGGTTTTAGAATAAAGCGTTGCTTTTTTTAACTGCTCCAAAGCGTTTTTAAATACAGACATAAGAAATAAAATTAAAAATCATAAAACTAAAATCAATTTTTATACCTGTTTTTTATCCTTAACTCCCCAATCAATCTTAACCCCCCTAAAACCACGAACTTTTTGTAAATATTCATAAGCCCGCAGAGCCGCTGTAGCTCCCCAGCCGGCCGAAACAACTATTTGTTTATAGGCGATATTAGTAATATCTCCGGCTGCTAAAATACCCGGCCGAGAAGTTTCTGAATCTAAATTTATTTTAATTTGCTTACGTTCATCCAAAGCAACCAATCCTTCTATTAACTGGGAGTTAACCACAAAACCCACCTCCACAAACACACCTTGCACTTCAATTGATCTGTTATTATTTTTAGGATCGGTTGATTTTAAAATTATTTTTTCTACCATCTCTTGGCCGGCTATTTCTTTAACTTCACTTTCTAAAATTACTTCTATATGAGCTTGTTTTAATTGCTCCACCAAAACAGCTTCAGCGCGGAAATCCTTACTACGATGAATTAAATAAACTTGGGGACAAAGCTTAGCCAAAAGCAAAGCGGCATCCACCGCTGAATTTCCTCCACCCACTACGGCTACTGTTTTATTTTTAAAAAGAGGGGCATCGCAAGTGGCGCAATAACTAACACCTCGACCACCTAATTCTTTTTCTCCTGGCACACCCAAATGGCGATGCGTTAAACCATAAGCCAAAATCACCGAATAAGCTCGGAAACTTTCTGTACTAGTAAGCACTGTAAAAATTGGTAAAGATTTTTCATCTTTTACTTCTGTTATTTTTATAACTTCACCAATCTTAAATTCAGCGCCAAATTTTTCTGCCTGTTCTTTAAAATTATTCATCAAATCCGGCCCGGTTACTAAACCTGTTCCCGGATAATTTTCTATTTCCGTAGTAGTGGCCGCTTGCCCACCAACATCTTGGCTAAGTATTAAAGTTTTCATCGCCCGACGCGAAGCATACAGAGCAGCTGTCAAACCAGCGGCCCCACCACCCACAATAATAGTGTCATACATTTTTTCTTCAACCATAAAACTATTGTTGTTTAGTAAGAGCGGCTTTTAAAGCATCCTTGCTTTGAACACCCACAAACCTTTCTACTACCTGACCATTTTTAAAAACTAATAAGGTCGGAATACTCATTACATTATATTGACCAGCTGATACTGGGTTTTCATCTACATTAAGTTTAGCTATCTTAGCTTTATTTTTGTCTGTCTCTTTGGCCAACTCTTCAATAATCGGACCCTGCATCCGACAAGGTCCGCACCAGGGAGCCCAAAAATCAACTAAAACAGGGGTAGTTGCCTCCACCACCTCTTTATTAAAAGTTGCATCGGTTAATAATATCTCTGACATAAGTTTATAAATTAATTAATTAAATTTAAATAAATTGGTTACCACACTATTTAGATTTTTTAATTTATCTTGACTGTTTTCATCAAAACAACCTTGAGCTTCCTGCTCTAAAAGCATAGTGGCTAATCTACCCAAAGAAGCCCGGACAGCAGCTATTTGTTGAACAATTTCTAAACAATCACGGCCAGACTCGATCATTTTATTTATACCATTAACTTGCCCCTGGCTTCGGTTAATTTGTTTTTTAATAGATTCTATATCACAACTTTGCATAATTTTTATACTAGTTACTAGTAGGTAGTATATACTATAAAGAAAAATAGTCAACTAACAATTTTGCGACACAAAAAATTATAATATAATTATATTAATATTAAAAAGAATTAACTATTATTTATTTTTTTAATAATTTAATTATTAAAAAAATACCTATTAATTAAATAATAAGTATTTAAAATAAACAAGTGGTGGACCCAAGGAGGCTCGAACTCCTGACCTCCTCCATGCCATGGAGGCGCTCTACCAGCTGAGCTATGGGCCCATTTAACTATCTAATTATAACCGATATTATTAAACTTGTCAATGAGCTTGATTAATGTTCTGTTCTATGTGGAACTTTGTCTTTATATAAAAAAACTAGCACTGGAAACACAATAACGGCTGTAACAATCCTTAATACTCTTCTAGGTTGCCTAATTAAACGCCATAGCCACTCTAAACCAAACCTTTTAATAATCTCTGGTGGTTGTTTAGCTATACCAGAGAGGTAGTCAATAGCTCCACCAACACCTATACCAATATTCGGTTCTATTTTATTAAAATAACTTTTAAGCCAAATTTCTTGTTTAGGACTGCCAAAGCCAACAAAAATTATATTAGGCTGGCAAAAATTAATATTATTAATTAATTCTATATTATCCAAATTATTATCTAAACCATTTAAATCATTTAAAGAAAAAATTGGGCCTTTTTTAAAACCCACTATATTGACCTTGGCATAATCTTCTTTAATTCTTTGTGTCGCAAAATTTAAAATATCTTGTTTTAAACCAGTTAAATAAAGCCTAAAACCTAATTTATCTGACTGCTTAGCTATTTCTTTTAAAAGATCAACTCCGGTAACCCGACCATTTCTTATTGATTTTTTTAAATAACGAGCAGCCAAGATAATTCCAAAACCATCAGCCAAAATTAAATCTGCTGAACTTAATACCAAATAATACTCTTTATTAAAAAAAGCTTTAACTAATATTTCTGGATTAGCTGTTAAAATTAAGTGTTTTCCTGGTGTTTTTATTAAATCAACAATTTTTTCAATTGTTTGATCAATAGACAAATCACTTATTTTAAAACCCAAAATATCCACCATAATATTAACCAAGAATTAAAATTTTTATTTTTTAACAAGCTTTTAATACTTACTAATAACTCACCTGCTCTTACTTTGGACCGTGGGGGAGTCGAACCCCCGACCTCAGCAATGCGAATGCTGCGCTCTACCAACTGAGCTAACGGCCCTAAGCAATAGCGGGTAAACACTAAAACCTACCTGTTAATTTAAAGGGGAAAGTACTAACTTAAAACAATTTACCTTATATTAGACTAAATATTTAGTGGTGCCCCCGCCAAGAATCGAACTTGGATCTAAGGCTTAGGAGTCCCTTGTTCTATCCATTGAACTACGGGGGCAAGATTTAAATTATATTATAACTTAAAGGCAACTACCAGCCTAAATAAAAACCAAAAATATTTACCCACAAACAAATTAGAGCGTGTCTTTCAATTTTTAAATTATTGGTTATTCTTTTTTGACTGGACAGTCTTTAACATACTACAATAGAGTTACTTTTACTATTATTGTTTTGTAATTATGTTTACTAAAAATGAATCTGGCTCAGAAGTTGAAACTATTATTGGGCCATCCGTTAATGTTGAGGGTAGTTTTACCAGCCAAGGTAATGTCAGAATAGAAGGTTCGGTTAATGGCTCTGTAGCGACCTCTGGGGCTTTAAGTATTGGGGAACAAGCTCACATCGCTGCCAATATCCAAGCCACCAATGCTTATGTGGCTGGTTATGTTAAGGGAAATATCCAAATAAAAGATCGTTTAGAATTAGCCTCCACCAGTCGAATTGATGGCGATATTTCCACTAAAATATTAATGGTAGCCGAAGGCGCCCAATTAACAGGTAAGTGTCAGATGACGGGTTTAACTAACAACGCTATCGCTACTGTAACCAAAAATTCCAAAAAATCTGAAAAAACCAGTGAGGCAGAAGCTTAGTCAATCCATTATTTTGGATTATAAGTTATGTCCTATTTTTATTTATACGATAGTTACTTACAAGATAAAGCTTATAGCAACCAACTAATCCGTCTGGAAACCACCTTAACAGATTTAGGTATTCAGGGGAAAATTGGCCGTTTAACTTTGTTAAAAAGCGTTAGTGACCTGATAGAAAACGGTCTTAGAGACGGTACTGACACTGTGGTAGCTGTGGGTAATGACACAACACTAAGTCAGGTGGCTGAAGTTTTGGCTCATCATCCTAAAACCACTTTGGGTTTTGTTCCTTTGGGTCAAGAAAATCAAACCTTAGCTTCTTTGTTGGGTATACCTATTGGAATTTTAGCTTGTCATATCTTGTCCAGCCGTATTATTGAAACAATTAATCTAGCCAAGATTAATAATCAATTTTTTTTACAATCCATTATCAGTCAAGGAACACCAATCATTGAATGCGAAAACAATTATCGATTAGTCCTACAAAAACCCCATAAAATAAAAATAAGCAATTTAGATTGGTGGGGAGAAGGGGAAGATAAAATATCAAACCCCAAACAAAAATTATTAGAAATGATCCTTGAACCTATCGCTAAAAAAAGCTGGTGGTCAATGAAAAAAAATATTATTAGTTCACCCTCTTTTTTACCTTTAAAAAAATTTACTTTAAGTAGCCAACAACCCTTAAGCCTAGTAGTTGATCAACACCGCGTCATGAAAACTCCGGCGGTTATTTCGGTAGCAACAGAAAAAATTCGTTTAATTGTGGGTAAAGACAGAAAATTCTAACTAATCGCTGGTTGGGAAACTCTTTCCGCCTCGTTTTTTTCAGAAATTTCTATAGCTGTGTCTTCTACCACAATTTTTTTTGTTGTAATTTTAATAATCTGCCTAGGATGAATAAGTAAAAATTTTTTAAACTTCCACCAACCACTAACCACTTGATAAAACAAAACAAAACCATTAGTTTCATCCAATTCCACAGCTTGAAGCCGGCCCAAATATACCCCCTCCTTACTAAAAACAGGCAATTTTTTAACTAACAACTTTTTCTTCATTTTTAGTAAAAGTTAAATACTGCTGACCAATAGTAATAAGGGTGTTCATCAACCAATAAAGAATTAAACCGGCTGGTAGGGTAAAACCAAAAACCATAGTCATCACCGGCATAATATATAAAGCTTGTTTATTTATAGAAGCAGCCAAACCTTCATCTTTAGAGGCTTCACCACTAATAGCTGGCTTAGTACTCATTAACATTTTAGCTTGCCAGTATTGAGACAAACCAGTAATCACAGCTAAAATAATATTCGGTTTTCCTAAAGACCAAAAACCTAAAAATAAATCCGAAATAGCCCCTGGATTAGCCACAAAACTATATAAACCAGAAAAATCATTGGTTGATAAACCACTACCAAAAACACTATACAAAGCAAACAAAAAAGGTAGTTGAATTAAAAGTGGTAAACAAGAAGAAAAAGGACTAACCTTTTCCTGTTGATATAAAGCCATTAATTCTCGACTCATCGCTTCCTTGTTACCTTTATTTTTTCTTTTTAACTCTTCTACTTTTGGTTGAAGTTGTTGTAAGGCTTTTTGTGATTGTAGGGAGCGACGCGACAGAGGATATAAAATTATTTTTAACAAAATCGTTAAAATAATTATTGCCAAACCAAGATCACCAACTTGATTATATATAAAAACCAATAAATTAAAAAGGGGACCGTAAAAAAATGTTTGCCAAAACCAACTCATAAATATTATCTATTTTAGGCTGGGTCAAACCCACCCGCGCCACCAGGGCGACACTTAATTAATCTTCTTAAACCAAACCACAAACCTTTTGCTAGATTATATTTAATAATAGCTTGTTTGGTATATTGTGAACAAGATGGATAAAAAATACAACCAGCTTTAGGCCAAAATAATCTTCCCCAACCATGATCGGGGGATAGGGTGTGCTGATATATCTCTATAACAAGAATAAAAACCTTCTTGAAAAACAATTGAAGTTGTTTTATAAAATTACTAATCATTATTCCCAGCTATTTAATCTTTAGAATTATTAAAAAAATAACCAACCAACTCTTGTTTAAAAACATTTTCTTTTTGATCCGCTGCTGATTTTTTAGCCACCAACACCAAATCATAACCTAAGGCTGGTGCCTCAGTTTTTCTAAAAGCACCCAAAATACGACGGCGACACAAATTACGCACCACAGCTTTGGTGCTAACTTTTTTAGACACGACAACAGCTAAACGCCTAACTTGCTGACTATTGGTGAAAAAACAATATATTATCAAATTGTCACCAACCCACTTTCTACCGCATCGATAAACCTTGGAAAAATCTATAGCCCTCTTTAGGGTTGGCTCTTTTTTAAACATAAACTAACTAACTGTCAATTTTTTTCTATTTTTTAGACGACGTTTTTTAAGAATAACCTTACCTTTGGCAGTTTTTTGTCTAGAACGGAAGCCGTGCTTTTTAAGCCTTTTTACTTTCTTGGGTTGATAAGTCCTTTTGGGCATACTTTTGATACAACAATTTATTAAGTAGCTATACTATACTAACAGCCAACCTTTTAGTCAATCCATAAATTATTAAATTTCCACAGTACCTCAACAGTTTATAAACAATTAGGCTAATTTACAGTTACCCTAAATACTGCTTATATGAATAGTGGACCCAATTACTATCTTCCTTATGAATCATCAAGAATTATGGAAATCCACATTAGGCGAGCTTGAGCTTTTTATAAGCAAGGCTAGCTTTACTACTTGGTTTAAAAATACCGATATAATTAAAATTGATAATGGTGTAGCCACAGTTATAGTCCCCAACGCCTTTACCAAAGCTTGGTTAGAAAACAAATATCATAATTTTATTATAAAAGCCCTACAAAATATCAGCCGTGGCCAAGTTAAGGAGGCTACTTATTTAGTTGAAACTTTAAAAAAACCTCTTTCCAAAACCTCCTCATCCCTAACAACACCTCTTGAATCCACCAAAGACACCCCCACACCAAACAATACTCTTTGCGGGCTAAACCCTAGATATATTTTTAATAATTTTATTGTGGGTAAACACAACGAATTGGCTAGGGCGGCTGCTTTGGCAGTTTCGGAAAAACCAGGGCAAACCTATAATCCACTCTTTCTTTATGGTGGTGTAGGTTTGGGTAAAACACATTTAATGCAAGCTGTTGGCCATGAAGTTTTAAAAAAAAATCCTGGGAAAAAAGTTATTTATGCCCCTTGTGAAAAGTTTACTACTGAATTTATACAAGCCATTGGTAGTGGAAAAACCGAAAAATTCAAATCCACTTATCGTACTGTCGATCTTCTATTAATTGACGATATACAATTTTTAGCTGGCAAAGAAGGCACTCAAGAGGAATTCTTTCATACTTTTAACGCCCTACACCAAAACAACAAACAAATTATCTTAACCTCTGATAGGCCCCCTAAGGCCATCCAAACCCTAGAAAATAGGCTTATTTCCCGTTTTGAGTGGGGAATGATTGCTGATATTGCTCCACCAGACCTAGAAACCAGGGTGGCTATTTTAGAAATAAAATGCCAAGAAAAAAACTATTCATTAAATCATGATATTATTGTTTTTTTGGCTAATTCTATACAAAATAACGTCCGTGAATTAGAGGGGGCTTTAAATAGAATTATTGCCCTAGATCAACTTAACAACAAACCACCCACCTTAGAGAATATTAAAGAATTAATGGGTAACACCCTGCCTAGCGCCAACCAATCCTTAACCACCAAAAAAATAATTCAAGTGGTAGCTAATTATTTTGATGTTAATCCTAGTGAACTGTTTGGTAATAGTCGCAAAAAACACCTGGTAGAGCCTAGGCAAATTGCCATGTATTTAATGAGGGATGTTTTAGCTTCTTCTTTTCCAACTATTGGCCAAGAACTAGGGGGTCGTGATCATACCACCGCCATGCATGCCTGCTCTAAGATTTCTCAAAACCTTACCTCTAACCCCAAACTCCAACAAGATATCAACAACCTTAAAGAACAATTTCGCTTCTCTTAATCATCAACCCTTTTTCCCCAACCACCAAACACAGTTTTCTCACTTTCAACCCACCAATTAAACCCTATTCCTATTAACCCTTTTTAACTTTTCAACTTATTAACACCCCCTTACTACTATGAAATTTATATGTACTCAAGAAAATTTAATAACAGGCATCAACATAGTTGTTAATATCGCGGGAAAAAATACTACCCTGCCAATTTTAAATAATATAAAAATTAAAACCACCGGAAGTGGTTTAGAATTGGTTTCTACCAATCTAGAAATAGCTGTTACAACTTTTATTCGCGGTAAAACAGAGGAAGAGGGGGAAATTACCTTACCAGCTAAATTATTAGCCGAAGCTGTTTCTTTGATGTCTAAAGAAAATATTACAATTTTTACCCAAGGAAGTGATGTTGTTTTATTAACCGAGAAAAACAAAACAACCTTACGCGGAGTACCAGTAGATGACTTTCCTGTTATTCCCAAGGTCAACCAAGGAACTAAGCTTACCCTACCAAACCAAACTTTGGTTGATGGTTTATCTAGGGTTATTTTTACTGTAAACACCTTAGAAAATCGCCCGGAAATAGCGGGTGTTTGTGTTTGTTTGGAAAAAGAAGAAGTTGTTTTAGTGGGGACGGATAGTTATCGTTTGGCGGAGGCTAGATTAGTTGTAAAAAAACAAGAGAGTATTATCAATCTTTTAATACCACTAAAAACCGGCCAGGAAATAATACGACTTTTTTCTGGCAAAGAAGGAGATTTAAATTTATTAATTGATGATAACCAGTTTTCTTGTAGTTTAGAGGGGGTGGAATTAGTTTCTCGTTTAATAAATGGTCAATATCCTGATTACCAACAAATTATTCCACAAAAAACCACCACCAAACTTAAGGTAAATAAAAATATTCTTATACAAGCTGTTAAGGCCGCCTCTTTATTTGTTCGTTCTGGTATTAACGATATTAAAGTTTTGGTGGATACAACCAATAAGGAATTGGTTGTATCTTCTTTGAATGGTCAATTGGGTGAAAATATGACAAAAATAAACCCAACAGAGATAGTTGGAGAATCTTTAGAAATAATTTTTAATTACCGGTATTTATTAGATGGCTTGCAAGCTATTGAAGGGGGGGAGGTTGGTTTAGAAATGGTTTCGGCTAGTAGTCCGGTTATTATAAAACCAACAGAGCAAAAGGGTTATTTATATTTATTAATGCCAATCAAACAGTAGTTTTTAAAGAAGATAATAATTGGTAGTAGAGGTTGATTGTTGGGGGGAGTTTTTTTCTGAAGCAGTTATAAAAAGTTTATATTGTCCCGTTTCTTTGGGGGACCAGAAAAAAGATGAGGTTGGTTGGATGTTGGTAATTACACCAAACCACTGTGGTGAAGAGTTGTTTAAAGAAGAGTAGATATCGATTTGTTTTAGGTTTTCTGGGCGACTACTGTTAATTTTTAATTCAATTGGTTGGTCAGATAAGTAGAGGTTTTTTTCTGTTGGGGAAATAATAGAACTGTGGTTGCTTAAAATATTGGTGGGCAGATCAAGTTTAATTATATGTTCAATGGTTGTTGAGTTTTCAAAAACGTCTCGACTAATAATTTTTAATCTGTGAGCGCCCTGGTTAAAGGGTAGTTGGTTAACTAGTAGAGAAAAAGGTGGTTGGGGGTTAGAGTTAATTAAGATATCATCTAAATAATAATCAACAGATTTAATGTTGTTTTTAGCTGAAGTTGTGACTGGTATTAACCAAGGTAAAGAAGTGATAGTTTGGCCCTCTTTGAGGGTGGGAGCGGTGAGGGTTGGTTGGGAGTCGGGGTTGTGGATATTATCATAAATTGTTGGAGCAACTGAATTGGTTTGGTTGTTTTTTTGTGCCCACAACTTAACAGCCTCTTCCCAGTTTTGGTATTGAGGATCCAAAGAAGGGTCTTGGGGTATTGGCCCCAAAGGATTTCCTGGAGAAAGATATTTTAAAATAGTGTGGTGTTCGCTAAAAGTTTTGGTTTGTTTAAATTCAGCAGGGGTAAATTCAGTGGCCAGATTACCAGATATTTTATCAATGATAACAGTTTGCCCACCTAAAGAGCCGTTAAGCATTGGTTTATTGGGTGAGGTTGGTAGAGGTTCATTAAAAGGAATGATTGGTAAGGAGGGGGAAATTTTTTTAAAGAAATTTTGCCAAATTGGAGCGGCCACTACTGAGCCATCGGCCCCTTTTTTCATAGCTTGGTTATTAGAGTTACCAACCCAAACCCCCACTGCTAGATTGGAGGTGTAACCCATTGTCCAAGCATCGTGGTAATTATTAGTGGTGCCGGTTTTGGCAGCCACTAAACGGTCAGGGAGGGTTAGGTGATTTTGTTCACCAAAAATATAAGAGCGAGCGGGGTTGTCTGATAAAATATTACTTAGTGTTCTAGTAGCTTCAACACTTAAGACTCGGGTACCTGGCGAATCTTTAAATTCTTGTAAGGTGTCTCCATTAGCATCTTCAATTTTAATAATATAATTAATTGGTTTGGTAATACCCTCTCTAGCAAAAGAAGCATAAGCTGAAGTGTGTTCCAATAAACTTACTTCAGCCCCACCTAACACCAAAGACAAACCAAAACGAGCCTGGTCGTTAAGTGTGGTATAACCCAGATCTTGAGACAATTTTAGAACATTATTTAATCCAGTTAAGTATAACAATTTAACAGCTGGTATGTTAAGAGAACCAGCTAAAGCACTTCTTAAGTTAATGGGGCCGCGTTCTTGTCCATCGTAATTATTGGGTGCGTAATCCTTAGGTTCGGATTTAAAAATTGTTTGAACGTCGTACAGTAAACTATTGGGTGTGAAACCTTGCTCAAAAGCTAAAGCATAAACAATTGGTTTAAAAGAGGAGCCGGGTTGTCTTGGCCTGATAGAAACATTTACTTGGCCTTGGATAGAATCTTCAAAATAATCAGTCGAGCCGACCATGGCTAATATTTGGTTAGTGGTGGCATCTAAAGCAACCAGAGAGGCGTTGTGAGCGTTGTAGGGGGTATTTTTAGCCTTAGCTTCGGTTATGGCAGCTTCAGCCGCTGTTTGTTTGTCTAAATCTAAAGTCGTAATTATTTTTAAACCACCTTGTTCCACAGTTTTTTCTCCATAAATTCTGGCCAACTGCTCTTTAACAAAAAAAACAAAGTGGGGGGCAATAATAGATTCGCGACGTGGTTTAAAGTCCAGGGTTGTTTTTTTGGCTTCTTGTGAGGCTTGGGTTGTTATGTAACCCTGTTCCACCATATTATCTAAAATGTAGTGTTGTCTTTTAATGAGTTCATCTACATGGCTACCCCAAGGCGAATAATAGGTTGGTGATTGTGGTAAACTAGCCAACAGAACAGATTCAGCTAAATTAAGGTCCCTGGATTTTTTGCCAAAAACCATTTCCGAAGCGGCTTCTACTCCATAAGCGGTTGAGCCGTAAGGTATTTCGTTAAGGTAGAGTTTTAATATTTGGTCTTTACTGAAACGTTGTTCTATTTGATAGGCTAGGACCAATTCTTTTATTTTTCTGATATAGGATTTTTCATTGGTTAAAACAGCGTTTTTTATAAATTGTTGAGTAATAGTCGAACCGCCCTGGGCTCGTCGGCCTCTAATTAGGTTAACCAAGACAGAGCGTACCAAAGAAGTAAAACGGAAACCTTGGTGTTCATAAAAGTTTCTATCTTCAGCTGTTAAGGTGGCTTGTTTGAGGTAGTCGGGAATATCTTTTAGTTCTATAGAGGTGCGTCGTTCTGTTCCGTGGATATCATAAAGAACTTTTTGGCCGGTGCGGTCATATATTTTTGTGCTTTGCGAAACCACTCGCCTAGCAATACCTTCAGGGCTAGGTAAATCGCGACTTATCCAAGCAAACATTATTACCCCAAACAATAAACCACTTAAACCAACTAAAAGTACTAATTGCCACCACCAGCGTCGCCAACCAAAGTTTTTAATTTTTCGGCGGGACCATTTTTTTGGTAAATTAGGTTGTTTTTTTATCATAAAATCTATTTTATAGTATCATTGTATATGGTACAATAAATTAAGTCATTATGCCTAAAAATATTAATCAGGAAATATTAAGTCGGGGGGTAGAGGAGGTCTTTGTTTTTAAACACCTGGCCGAAAAATTAAAACAACGCAAGCTGTTACGGGTTAAATTTGGTATAGACCCAACTGGCCCTAATATACATTTGGGTCGAGCGGTTCCTTTGTTAAAATTAAGAGCCTTGCAATCTTTAGGGCACACAGTGGTTTTGGTTATTGGTGATTTTACTGCTCAAATTGGAGACCCTTCGGATAAGTTGGACAAACGACCTTTATTAACTAAACAGCAGGTTGAAAATAATTTAAAAAGTTATAAAAAACAATTAAGTAAAATATTAGACACGGACAAGGTGGAGTGGCATTTTAATAGTCGTTGGTTAAGCAAGTTGAATTTGCAAGAATTTTCAAAATTGGCTGAGGCTTTTACTGTTCAGCAAATGTTGTCTCGGCGTAATTTTAAAGAACGCTATAATAAAAACCAAGAGATAAGTTTACGGGAATTTATTTATCCTTTATTACAAGGTTATGATTCGGTGAAAGTTAAGGCCGATTTGGAAATTGGTGGCGCTGATCAACTATTTAATTTGCAAGCAGGGCGTTTGTTACAGCCTTTATATGGTCAATTATCGCAAGATATTTTGACCACACAAATGTTAGAAGGAACAGATGGTCGAAAAATGTCTACCAGTTGGGGTAACACTATAAACATAACAGAATCTCCTCAAGAAATGTATGGCCAAGCCATGTCGATTAAAGATGAATTATTACCTAAGTATTTGTTGTTAACCACAAATCTACCTTTAGTTGAGGTGGAGTTTTTGATTAAACAACTAACAAGTAACATTAATCCTAAAACAATTAAACAAAAATTAGCTTGGCAGTTGGTGTCTTTTTATCATTCAATAAAACAGGCTGACGCGGCAGCCAAAGAATTCGATGTGGTACACAGACAAAAGTTAACACCGAATCAAATACCAACTAAACCCCTACCCAAACAAAAAGATTGGTCAGTGGTAGATTTGTTGTTTAGTTTTAAATTAGTTTCTTCTAAAAATGAAGCTAAACGATTAATTGAGCAAGGTGGGGTAAAAGTGAACAAGCAAACTATTATAAATTGGCAGCAAATAATAAAACTTGAAGCAAATTTATTACTTCAAGTAGGCAAAAGGAAATTCCTTACTTTTAAGTAAATTTATCTAAGATTAGCCAAAAAACTTGGTTGAACTAGAGTTGCTAAGGCTACAGCCAAAGCATCAGCTGCGTCGTCGGGTTGGGGTATAGTTTTTAGTTTAAAAGTAAGTTGGAGCATTTTTTGCACTTGAATTTTGTCCGCTCTTCCTTGACCAGTGGCCGCAATTTTTACCTCTTGAGGTGACAATTCTATAATCGGGCAAGCTTGGGCGGTTAATAAAAAAGAAATTACACCGCGGGCTTCGGCTACATTTAAGGCGCTTTTTACGTTTTTGGAGAAAAATAATTTTTCTAAACCAGCTTTAATAGGTTGGTATTTTTTAAGAAGTTTTGTTATTTGCTGACCAAGCTGTAAGAGCCTTTGATTTTGGGGAAGTTGGGGATTGGTTTCCCAACAGCCGATTTTAATTAGTTCTGGTTTACTGGGCTGTCCACTTAAAACAGCAAAACCCAAACGTCCGATGCCAGGGTCAAAACCGATTATATATTTTTTAGGTAGCGTTGTCATAAGTGTTAGTAACATCATCATCATTATTTAAAGCCTCTCGCAGAGAGTCTAATTTATCAGAATCATTTTTATCTGGGATTGGTACATTGTTATTGGCCACTGGTTCAACCGAGCTGTAAGAAATAATTAGTTGATTAGTTTGGCAGACTTGTTTAATAATTTCTAATTGATTGCTTGGGGCGGTAATTAAGAATTCATTTTCCATTTCTTCAATTTCTTCGGCGCCCGCTTCGATTAGTTTTAATTCAATTTCTTCTTGATTAGTGGTTGGTTTATTAACTGTTATTAAACTTTTAGGTTCGAACATCCAAGCAACACTACCATTGTCGGCTAATCGGCCCCCGTGCTTATCTAATAAATGTCTTAGATTGGCAGTTGTTCGGTTGCGATTGTCGGTCAGTGTTTCTATTAAAAAAGCTACACCGTTCGGCCCATAACCCTCATAAATAACCTCTTCTACGTTGGCACCATCTTCTTGGCCAGCACCTTTTTTAATAGCCCGGTCAATATTTTCTTTGGGCATGTTGGCATTGCGGGCCTTATCAATAGCTAAACGTAGTTTAAAGTTCATTTCTGGATCAATGCCTAATCTAGCTGCCGCACTTAAAGCCTTGCTTAATTTGGTAAAAATTTGGCTACGTTTAGCATCAACAACGCCTTTTTGTCTTTTAATTGTGGACCACTTAGAATGACCAGACATAAGGAAAAGGAATTAAGGGTTAGAACCGCCAGCTGGCGGGAAGAATTAAGAAGGTGTTTATTGTTTAAGTTCACAATTCTTAATTCGTGATTCTTTATTCTTGTTTGCTATACTACCTACATACTTTAGCATTGATTAGCAAAAAAACAACCGGTCTTTATGAGAAGGTCTTTAGCTTTTTTTGGTTCATTATATAGGTGGTTCACAAATAATTCTACCAGGCAATTATTTTTAGCTGGTGGTGTTAGTTTGTTGGCTTTAGCTTTTTTACAATTAAATCCGACACTTAACGACCCAGATTCTTTTTACCACATTGGTTTAACTGTTTGGCTTAGGGATTATGGTTTGCTTAATTATTTTCCCTGGACACAATATTCTTTTTATAATCAAATTTTTATTGATCACCATTTTGGTTATCATCTTTTGTTAATACCTTTTGTGAGTTTGTGGCCAGGTTTTTGGGGTATTAAGATAGCTACTTTGTTTTTTGGGAGTTTGACTTTATTTTTTTTGTGGTGGTTACTGGTTCGTTGGCGGGTGCCTTATTGGGGCTGGTTAGTACCAGTGGTTTTAGCAACGAGCCCTTTTTTGTTTCGTTTGTCTTTGGCTAAAGCACCGTCTTTATCGGTGGGGCTTTTGTTGGTGGCTTATTATTTGATTAGTGAAAGAAAAATAGGGTGGTTGTTTTTGTTAAGCTGGTTTTTTGTTTGGGTTTATAGTGCTTGGCCTTTGTTAATTGTTTTGATAGTTATAGAAATAATTGCTGGTTGTTTATTTGGTAAGTTGTTTTTAAAGAAAAAAATAACCCAGATTTTTAAAGATAATAAGTATGTATTGGTTTTATTAAGTTCATTAGCAGGTTTGGTTGTTGGTTTAATTATCAATCCTTATTTTCCTAGAAATTTTATATATTTAAAACAGTTATTTGCTATGGCCCTAAAGCCTTACCATAGTTTTTTAGCTATTGGCGCAGAGTGGTATCCTTTCCCTGTAGTAGATCTTATAGCGGCTGGTACTTTTATTGTTGGTTTGTGGTTTTTAGCTACTTTGGTGGCTATTATTAATTATAAAAAAATTAGCCAACAAACAATGGTTACTTGGCTGCTTTCTTTGTTGTTTTTATTTTATACTTTAAAGGCTCGGCGTCAGGTGGAATATTTAGTACCTTTTATGGTTTTATCAGTTGGTTTTATTTTAAAGGATGGTTGGATATTTTTGTTAAAGTGGTTAAAAAATTGGCGTGATTTTTTGCCTCGTCCTTTGACCGGGCAATTATTTTTGTTTTTTTTAATAACCTATTTGGGTTTGGCCCTACCTTTGGGTTTAATAATTGGTTATGGGCGGACTTATTGGTCCTTGCGTCAAGGTTTTACCGAAACAAATTTATTAAAATCTGCCAACTGGCTTAAAAACAACACACCAGCCAATAGTTTAGTGTGGCAGACTGATTGGGGAACCTTTCCTTTATTATGGTATTACAATAGCCATAATAATTATTTAACCGGTTTAGACCAAACCTTTATGTATGCTTTTAGCCCGGATTTATATGAGCAGTGGCGACAAATAGTTACCGGCCAACGCCAGGATGTTTACGAGGTGGTAAAAAATAATTTTAAGTCGGATTATGTTTTGTTAGAAAAAAGAATTCCTGCTATGTTGTATAGTCTTAATCGGGATAAAAGATTTTCTAGGGTTTATCAGGATGAGGAAGTAATAATTTTTTCTGTTAATTAAAATTTATGAAAGATTTTTGGTTGATTATTCCAACTTACAATGAGGCTGATAATATTGGAGAGTTAATAAAAAGGTTGTGTGGAATTTTCTGCCAGTGTTCTATTTTAGTGGTAGATGATAATTCTCCGGACGGTACAGCTGATTTGGTTAGACAAACTCAAAAGCAATTTGAGAATATTTATTTATTGGTTAGGCCTGGTAAATTAGGTTTAGGTAGTGCTTATCAAACAGGATTTACTTATGCTTTGGAAAAAGGCGCTCTGGTGGTTGGTCAAATGGATGCTGATTTTTCTCATGCGCCTGAAGATTTATTTAAACTTATAGATAAAATAGAAAGTGGTTATGAGGTGGTTATAGGCTCCAGGCGGGTTAGGGGGGGTGGTATAGTGGGTTGGGGTTGGTGGCGGTGTTTTACTAGTTATTCAGCTAATGCTTTGGCTAGAAAAGTTTTATCCTTAAAAACTAAGGATGTAACAGCTGGTTTTAGGTTATATAGCCGGTCAGCTTTGCTTAAAATTGATTGGGTGAATATAAAAAGCAATGGTTATGCTTGGCAGGAAGAAATATTATTTTTGTGTGAAAAAGCTGGTTTAAAAGTGGCGGAAGTACCAGTTTTGTTTGTTGATCGTGAGCGGGGTAAATCTAAGTTGGGTTTGAGTGAAGTTTTTAATTTTTTTAAAGTTATCATAAAATTAGTTATCAAATAGTTTAATCAAAAAAACCTTTTGTTCAGAAACAAAAGGTTTTTTATGGGAGAGTTTTTATTTAAGGTACATTTACGCAGCAGGTTTTAGCGTCCGCTTCGTTACAGGTTTTATAGTTAGAAACAACCCCACCGACAGCTGAACAGTCGCTACTTGAAGACATACAAAGTTCTCCAGCAGCTTGGCCACAAACGACTGTTTGTGGAGTGTTAGTACCATCACTTAAAGTAGCTTTTTTAATTTGATTAATGGTGAAAGAAGCTAAAGCGTAAGAAGCTAGAATAATAAATAAACCAATTACGGCCCCAGCTAAAAGCTTTTTAGCTTTGGTTATTTTTTCTTCATTGCCGGCGGCTGTCATCCAAGTAAAGCCACCGTAAATTATTATTAGAACAGCGACAACACCAATAACACCCAATAATAAATTAATTATTGTGGCAGCAATATCAATCGGACCAACACTAGAGGTTGGCAGACCAGCTGCCGTGGCCGTATCTTTTAGGCCATAGTCACCGATATTAGGGGATTGTGCAGTAACGGCCAGCGTTAGAGTCGTAAAGACAAATAAGCTGGCCGTAAGAACTACCAATCCGAACCTTAAGTGGTTCAGAATTTTCATAAATAACAAAATCAATTAACCAATAGACCCGGTAGCATTAGAAAGGTTGTTGATGATAAAGGAAGCAATGGCGAAAGCGGCCAAAATAATTACTAAGCCGACTACGCCGGCACCCAATAATTTTTTAGCTTCACCCACCTTTTCTTCATTGCCAGCAGCGGTCATCCATTTAAAACCACCCATGAGGATGATAATGACGGCTACAACACCCAAGAAACCCAAAACTACATTGATAATCTGGGCGATAGTTTCCACCAAATCTCGATTACCCAAATTAACATCCTGTTCTAGGTTATCAAGCCCGAAATTGGTTTGGGCTAAGGCTACAGCCGGTAAGCCATAAATTACTGTATTAACGGCTGAGGTGATAAATTTTTTCATACTGTCACCTCCTTCCTTATTTTGCGACATACTACTTTAAAGTGTAGAGTCTATTGCTTTAATCTAAGCACTTTTTGGCTGGGTAGTCAAATAATTTTGTTTAAGGACAAAGCTTCCCAGCTTGGAATTTTAAGTATTCTTTAGGTAAATAACAGGCACCATCAATTTCATCATAAGAGCCACCAATAAAAGAACAGCCCCAAGGTATAACCGGACTAGCTACAGGTGGAAATATTTTTGGTTCACACATAAAATTAGTTAAGCCGTTACGACACTGTTGGTGGCCAGCTAGATTTTGCTGGCAATAGCCAACATCGACGCAGTTTAGATTTTGGTACCACTGGCCGCTTAAGTAGTTATCTCGCACCTGTTTACAATTAACAGCTGTTTCTAAGGAGCAGGTGGACTGGCGAGGTCCGTCTATATAATTACTTTCTGTTCTTAAACAAGCCCATTCTTCGTTTTCAGAACCACCTAAAGAAGCTGGGGGGTAATCTTCACCTGGTAAATACATAACATCGGCATAACAACTAGCGCTTTTATCTCCCTCACCAGCTAGAGTATTACCAAACGGACAAGAACCATCCTGGTTAGTGGTGCTTAGAGGTTTAAAAATTTCTTTTTGACATTCAGAAGCTAAAATTCTATTTTTATTAAAGTTACCAGGTAATATTTGTACGCAAGCACCAATATTAGAGCAGTCAATTTCTTGTCCATAAGATTTACCAGCCTTAAAATCAGTAGTTGCCTTCAAACAGTCTTTAGTTTTTTCAATTGTACAAGTGGCGCCGTACTTTTTATTAATAGGTTCTCTAAAACAGGCCACCTCTTTGGCAATAGCGTCGGGTGGTAATGTTTCCAGATTAGCAGCTGGTGGTTGGCCCGATTGCAAGAGTTTGGCAAATGGCGCGTAAGCAAAACTTATAACAGTGTAAGAACCTAAAACAATAATTAAACCCAAAACAGCATAACCTAAAGTTTTTTTAGCTTTGGTTATTTTTTCTTCATTGCCAGCCGCCAGCATCCAAGTGGCGCCGCCATAAATTCCCATTAGCAAAGTTAGGGCCCCTAGACCGCTTAATAAATATCTTAAAATACGTTGTCCGTAGAATTCAACTGGTGATTTTCCAGTCATACCCAAAGGGTCAAATAGGGTTGTTTGTCCGGTGGTAAAAGTTATTTGACCACCACTTAATAATTTTATAACTGTATCTAATATTGTGTAGCTGGCAATGGTTAAAATAAAACCTAAAATTGCGTATACAACCATATTTTTCCCTTTGGCAAAGTTTTCCGAATTGCCCGCTGCGGTTAATATTCTATAGCCACCCAAAATAACTATTATTAAAGCTAAGGTGCCAGTAATAAAAACTAATCCATAAGCTGCTCGGGCAAAAATTTGATTAACAGCCACATAACCACCACCCACCGGGTCTAGTGGGTTTTGTAAAGCGGTTTGAGCTAGGCTGGTTTGAGGTAACAAAGAAGCTAGCCAGATACTTAACCAGATTGTAATTAAGGATAGTTTTTTCATAAAAAATTATTCAGGTCGGCAACAAACCCGATCAGCTGGCCCACCACACAAACCAACTTTACAGCGATCAGGGGCATCCTTACAGTTGGCAGCGGTTAAGCCACAAGCACCAGCCGTTTGGCAGTCACCATTAGTAATTGTTAGATTACACAAAGAGACACATTTTTTGTTTTGACAGCGTCCGTTATCTTGATAAGTGTTTTGTACCAAAACGCATTCAGTATTATCGGGTTTGTCTTTACAAAATTCTGCGTCAGTTGGCAGGGCGCAGCCTAATTGGTTTTTCCACCAACTTTCCGATAAGGCTACATAATTAGGTAGGGTTTGATTAGTTGGTTTGGTTAAAAGAAAGAACATAATACTTATTAAAAAATAACCAGCCAAAATTATACCCACACCCATTAAAGTGGAAACAATTAATTTACGACTGGCAGTTATTTTTTCTTGGTTACCTGCGGCCATAATAAAACCTTGGCCACCCCAAATAAGCATTATTAAAGCTAGGCCCCCAAAAATGGACAGAATAACTTTTTGTAAAACTACGAATAAGCCGACAAAGTCACAAAAAGAACAAGTGCCTTGCTCGGCGCAGGCTTGTGGCAGGTTGCCAACAATTCCTTTGGAAATATCAAAAGCTTGGGCAACTAAAGGGAATAAAAAGAAGGCCCCGATTAATAATCCAAACCACAAATAGTACCTATTTTTTTTCATATTATTATTTTAGCATCTTATTTTTTTAGCGCCTATTTTGCAAAGTTTGAGAAATTTGACTGGCGGCGTATTTAAGGGCTTGTTCCAAATCCACTCCATCCACCGCTTGTCTAATCATGGCTTTAAGTGAGCCTTCCATTATTTCCGGTTTTAATCCGTGGTACCAGTTTTGGCTGTATAAAACTTGACTAGCGGCAATAGTTAAATCAGGATCTTTTAATTGTTCTTTTAGTAAGGCTCGATGAGCGGTTGGTTGTTTAGTTTTATCTAAATAATCTTTTAGCAGATTTGATTTAGAAACAAACTGTAAGAAATCCCAAGCTTCCGATTGATAGTTTGATTGTTTGGGTACGGTTTCTAAATAATAATTAGCTAAATTACTGGGTTTGGTCGTGTCATCTATTTGTGGTAAAGACGCTAAACCAATATTTACTTTAGGAGCGATTTGTTTTAGGTTTTTAAAATCTCTAAAATAGCCAAAAATAAAACCAACCTTACCACTGGCAAAAGTTTGCCAGGCATCGCCGGTTTGGCGTGACCAAGAATAAGTTTCTTTGCTGGGATTGGCAAAATCAGCATAGAATCTTAAGGCATCTAAACCAGGAATAAATTGTTGGTCACCCGATTTAACTGGTTGGTTAAAAATAGCTTGACTGCCTTGGCTGTTTACCATAGGTGTACCATTTTGAAGCATTAAAGCAGTAACAATGTCAGTGGCATAGGGCAGATTATCAGCTTCACCTAAAGCTGCGCCGTGTTGAATAAATTTACCATTTTTGTCTAGGAGGCTTATTTTTTGTACGGCTGTTTTGAATTCAGTCCAGGTAGTAGGTGCGGTGGCGATTTGGGCAACGTTTAAAAGGTCACGGTTGTAATACATTACCAAACTATCTACCGATAAAGGCAAACCATAAATTTGATTATTAATAATCACATCTTGCGGTACAGTGTCAACATAAAGAGCTGGTAGAGCTTTGGGGTTAAGGGTGGCATTGGAGCGCATTACCCAAGTAGGTTCTTTTTTTATAAAACCCTGCATTTCTCGAAAGGGTAAAGTAAGGGTCGCTGGTAAGGGAGCCATTTTATCTTGCCAGGCACCTAGGTGACTGTTTAACAAGGAAACTAAATCCGGTCCTTGGCCGGCGGCTAAAGCTTCTAGTAGTTTTTGTTCTAATTGTTGGGCCGGAACAACAGTTACTTTGATATTTATATTGGGATGAATTTGTTGATAGTTTTTTACCAAGTCGGCAAAATCGCTGGTTTGGCCGTTTATTCGCCACCAATTTAAGGTGATTTTGGTAGAAGCTTTAGTTTGAGCTTCTGGGTCGCCGCCTTTACAACCCAACCCCATTAAACTGAAAGTAAGGGTTAGACTTAAAATAGTTAATAAGACAAAACGGCTGGATTTCATATTTTTGTGGTTAAATATTTTTTAAAATCATCTTTTATTTCCGGATGTTGTAAGGCTAAGTCAACATTGGCCTTTAGCCAGCCTAACTTGGAGCCGACATCGTAATAAGTTCCTTGGACTTTTTTGGCAAAAATTGGTCGCTGTTGGCGCAGGGTTTCAATGGCATCAACTAACCACAACTCATTGTCACGACCAGGGTCGGTATTTTCCAGAATTTTAAAAATATCAGGCGTTAAAATATAGCCGCCCAAACTAGCCAAGCGGGAAGGGGCTTTTTCGGGCCCGGGTTTTTCCACTATACCTTCAACCTCAAAAACATCATTAGTTAGTGGTTTAGTTTTTAAAATACCATAATGTTTAGTACCCTCGTCATCTACCTCATAGCCGGTAACTACTGGTCCGCCATATTGTTCGTAGACTTCAATAAGTTGTTTTAGTCTGGGTGGTTGATTAATTAACAAGTCATCACCCCAAATAACCGCAAAAGGTTCTTGGCCAATAATATGCTTGGCGCATAAAACCGGCGTGCCGTTGCCATAAGGTCCTTTTTGTCTGATATAAATAAAATTAGCCAAGTCGGCAATGTGGCTAATTTCGGCAAAAGCCTTTTGTTTACCTTGTTTAAGTAACCAGTTTTCTAGTTCTGGCAAATGATCAAAATGATCTTCGGCTGCTCGTTTATTAAAATTAGTAACAATAATAACGTCTTCAATACCCGAGGCTACAGCTTCTTCTACTATGTATTGCAGTATAGGTTTATCCACTACTGGTAGCATTTCTTTGGGTTGGGCTTTGGTGGCGGGTAAAAATCTGGTTCCAAAACCAGCTACTGGTATAATAACTTTTTTAATAGGTGAAGACATAGAGTATTTAGCTGATTTAAAGACTTTTAACACTGTTACCCTAGCATAAACTAGACTAAAATAAAAGCCTTTTGTAAAGGCTAATTACTTTTTAAAATAGGGTAGTGCAGACTGGCATTAAATTGTGGTTCGCCCGATGGATTATCTTTATCAAAAATTAACCACAGATTAGAGCTAGTTGTAGGTTCAGTCTTAAATTTAAGTTCAGCTGTAAAAGGTACCCAGTTTTTTGTCATCCAATCGCTTTGCGCTTGGGCAATGGTTTGGCCTAATAAGTTACCTTGCTCGTCAGTAATTTTTATGGGAAAAGAAGCTTCAAAAAACCAGTAGCCGCGAGCTTGGCCGGTAATAACTAAGGGGCTAGTTATAGGCGAGTTGATGGGAGGTGTAAATATTTCTATATCCTGGGCCGATGAATTTATATATTGGCTAAGATTGGCAGCTAGTTGCGGAGGATTGTTGTTGGTTGTTTTATAAAAAATTAACCAAGCCAGGCCAGCTAAAATAAGTAAAAGTATTGGGCAATAAATTTTTTTAAACATAAATTAGTTTAATAATTTTTTTAATTTCCGGCTGGTGGACAGTTTATCAAAAAACGGTTTAAAGTTGTCGTGTAAGGGATTAATAATTAATTCACGGCGGTTTATTTTTTTGTCAGTAAAAATTATTGGCGCCCCGTTTACAATAGCTAAGGGTGTTTGTTCATTGGTTTCGCCCATAGCTAAAACCGCCGCTGTGGCCAAGCTATCGCCAATATTAATGCGCGTGGTTTTAAGCGGCTGCTTAAACATATCGTAACTGCCTTTTTTAGGCACTAGTCCTTTAAAACCAGCATAGCCCATAGCCACAGCCAAACTACCAGCCCGAAGCGGTAAAGACCGGCTGTCGGTAATTAAGACGCCTAAATTTTTTAATTTGAATTTTTTTAACAAAGCCAGTCTTATTTTTTGCGCCACTGCAAAACTATTTTTTGGTAGCAGAATTATTTGGCCATTGCCATTAGACCTATCTACCCCAGCCGAAGTCATTACCACGCCGTCTTTTACAGTTAACCAGGTTCTTACCCCACGCATTATAAACTGGCTTTCTTGTTTTATCAGCCTTTCCCGAGTTTTATTATTGATTGTTTTTTTAACGCGTCCTTGCGCCAGGCTTACGATTTTGGAAGTTATCACTAGCACGTCGCCATTTTTTAGTTTTTTGACGTGTTGGTTAATAAATTTAAGCAGGTTGTTTTTGGGTTTAAAGACACGAGTTTTGATGGGTTTGATGAGCATAATTAGTTTTTATTATACCTTTTGGGATACCCTTATTCAATTAAAATAAAAACACCCGTAAAAGGTAGGTGTTTTTTGGCGAAGTTTGAATGTATTTCGGGCAAAATCCGCAGGATTTTGACGAATGACACTCGCGCCTCGCATAGGCCGTTCGCATTCGCTCTATGGATTCGATTGAGCCTGTGGTAACTCTAAAAAGCGGATTGTGCTAGGCACAACAAGTTTATATGTGCTTGCCCCCACCCGCCCAGTGCACGCACAAAGTGGACTCCCAGATTATTATTTAAGATTACGAATTTCTTGATAAAATTTATCAGTTTCATAATCCATTAAAGAAGAAAATAAATATGTTGTTTCAACCATACTCTTATGTAGCATTAATGAATCGTCTATAAACTTGTTTAAAGTTTTACTAAATTTATTTTTATCTTTCTTGATTTCTAATAACGCAAATTCTCCAAAAGGCCCTCCGTGGACACTAGATGACATGTTTGTATATTCAGTTAATCTTTCTAAAAGATACTCTTTTTTATACTTTTCAAGAATTTTATTATCGTGATTATTGTTATTGATTAGATACTGAAATATCTTATCTATATCAAATTTTTTACCAATTTCACTCAAATTTTTATTATTTTTACTTTTGGTATTCCACTGGGTCTTTTCTGGAAATGTTAATTTATTGTAATTAAGAATTTTTTGAACAGACTTTAGATCCTCAAAACCTTTAAGCGAGCAGTAATACTCCTTACCAACATCGTCAGAATTTTCATTGAGAGTCCTAACAAAAATGTATAAGTATTTGAAATTATGTTCAATAAGAGACCGAAATAAGATTGAGGATGAATATATGTCAGAATTATTGCAAGAGAGTAATATTGAATTTAGTAAATAACCACTCTTAGAAATAAAAGAGACTAGAGCTTTTCCAGCATATTGAAATTTAGTTTTTTGAAGAGAACTAATAACAAAGGGAAGTGACTCACTAATCTTTTCAGAAAGTTTTTTACTTATCTCAAATTTTGTATTTAAATTTTCCATACGATTGTGGATAACCTATGCTTTACTTTTCGGTTTTTATTCGGTTATACTAAAATTGTAGCGTAAATGGATTTTTAAAACAATATGTCGAATCTTACGAAAAAGCAAAAAGAAGTCTTTGATTTTATAAACTCATACCTATCAGAGAATGGTATCGCTCCAACCATTGAGGAAATACGAAAAAAACTGAAATTAAAAGCGGTTTCTACTATTCATGAGCATATCAAATCCCTAAGAGAAAAGGGGTATCTTTCAAAATCAGATAATTCAGCAAGAAACCTGACTCCTAAAAAAGAAATTAAATCCGTTATTGAGATTCCGATACTCGGAAGTATTAAAGCTGGATATCCATTGCCTGCAATAGAAGAGAGAGACGGTTTCGTTTCTGTTATAAATCCACAAATCAAAACTGCAAAAGGATATTATGCTCTCTGTGTTGTTGGGGATTCGATGATTGATGATGGAATATTTGATGGAGATATTGTCGTTATCAAACATCAATCAGTTGCGGAAAATGGACAGACTGTTGTCGCAATTATTGATGACAACGAGGCAACTTTAAAAAGATTATACAGGAAAGGAAAGGGTTTTGAGCTTGTTCCAAGAAATCCCAGTATTCCAACCTTATTCAGGACTGATGTTGAAGTTAGAGGTGTTGTTGTCCAAGTAATAAGCAATCCTACAAATGAACCAATACACGAAATTAAAAAGAACAAGACAAAACACGGGTTTAGGACGATAGATCTTTTTGCTGGTGTTGGTGGTATTCGTATAGGTTTTGAGAATGCAGGTTTTAAGACTGTTTTTGCTAATGACTTTGAGGCTTCGTGCCGTGATACTTATGATTTGAATTTTCGTGATTCAAAGTTAGTCGTTGAAGATATCAGAAAAATAGGAATTGATGATCTTCCTGAATTTGATTTTCTCTTAGGCGGTTTTCCTTGCCAAGCTTTTTCAATTGCTGGCTATAGGCAAGGATTTAATGATGAAAAAGGAAGAGGAAACCTGTTTTTTGATGTTGCGCGAATTATTGACGAACGAAAACCAGAGGGTTTCTTGCTAGAAAATGTAAAAAATTTAAAAAGTCATGATGGTGGAAAAACATTTAGAATTATTGAAGAAACATTGAGAGATCTTGGATACTATGTAAAGACAAAAGTTTTAAACACAATGGAATATGGTAATGTTCCGCAAAACCGTGAGCGTATTTATATTGTTGGATTTAAAAACAAGCTTTATCACGACAGATTTGAGTTTCCTAACCCAGTAAAATTAAGTGTAGGAATAACTGATTTGCTCGAAGATAATGTGCCAGAAAAATACTATTACAATGGAAAACCTTTATTTGAAAAATTAAAAGGATCAGTAAAAGAATCTGGCAAAGTTTATCAATGGCGTAGACAGTATGTAAGAGAAAATAAGAGTGGTGTTTGTCCGACATTAACTGCCAATATGGGGATGGGTGGACATAATGTGCCAATTATAAAAGATAAAAAAGGTATAAGGAAATTAACCCCTTTAGAGTGTTTTAGAATTCAAGGTTTTTCAAAAAATTACAAACTTCCAAAAATTTCTGATTCGGCACTATACAAGCAAGCTGGAAATTCGGTAAGTGTGCCTGTTATTGAAGCTGTGGCAAAAGAGATGATGAGAGCAATGCAATAATTATTTTATATATTGCTTTATAGAGTCTAACATAACGGCCTCTTTACTAGGTATTCTATCAATAACGGATTTATGCATAAAATACTCCTCACCATTGTTTGAAGAACGATCTAATAGTTGGAACTTAATAATATAGGTTTTATTTGCTTCCAAAACCACATTATTCATAGTCGCTTTACCTTTTGTTGTTATAGTAATAGAGCTTTTGCTATTTTTTACAAAATCAATATTTTGAATGTCGTCAATATGAACATCTAGTATTTTGTGTTTGTTATTTTTGTCTAAAAAATTATTATTCCAACTATATAAATTGTTATTATTTTTTGTTAGATAGTTAGATAAAGGCGTTATAATTGTAGTCGTTTTTGCAGTTCTAGTTTCATTTACTTCTTTTACATAAATTGGACTCTCGTTTGAGGAGCAAAGAGTTGAAAAAGACATAAAATCTTTTGCTGAGCAAACAGTTATAAGTTTTAGTGAACCTAAATCTGTATTCTTTCGGTTGATTTTTGTAACAGAAGATAAGTCATTGTTAGCATTAGATTTAATAAAAATACTATCGTCCATTTTAAGTTTGTTATAGACATCTTCACTGAAGACTGTTTGTTCAAAAAATGGCAATAAGTAATCACTGTCTAGATTTGTTTCAACCATGACAAGGTATTTATTGTCATACCCTTGGTTTCTCAAACTAACCATATACTGTGCTTTTTTGAAGGATTTTACCTCAATCTGTGGAGTACCATTCAATGCTTTCCATTTATTTACATATTCAACAAAAGGCTTAGAATCTTCACCAACTCTTATGCCAAGTACATCAGGAGCTATACCTGATTTCTTTGGGTCATATTCATAATAGTCAGAAATGACTGATAGATTATTTGCTATTTTGGGCAAAAAATATTTGTTGAAAATTACACTTTCGGGAATTATGTTAATCCAACGATCAAAAACTCCTCCAATATAATCACTTTTACCACTAAGACCTCCATACATCCTGCCTCGCTGAGCCATTGAGCACACAAAATAGATGTACGGAATAACATCTTGTTTGGTAATTATAATTTTATGGTTATGGTTCATGTTACTTCACGAAAAAATCCAAGGATTTTTTATAAAGTTTCGCAAACTCTTTGAGTTGTAGTACATCAAATCGCCTCTGCCCTGATTCAATCTTTGATACATACGACTGAGTTCTGCCGAGCTTTTCTGCAACTTCAACCTGTCCAAGACCAATCTCAAGACGCGCTTGTTTCAAGCGTTCAACGATTTTCTT
Organism: Patescibacteria group bacterium; assembly: GCA_018817715.1. NCBI lineage: Bacteria > Patescibacteria group bacterium. The sequence continues at coordinate 197,961 of JAHITT010000004.1, read as the reverse complement.
GTGGTCATCTTGATAAATTGCTCTTGGCATATATGTATATGATAATATTCCATTGTGTATTATTCCAAATTGCCATATTCTATATTAGAATAAAAACCGACTTCCTGACGAAATCGGCTTTTTATTTTTCAAAAACCCTTATTATACCCTTCGAATCCTCCTTTCTTCAACAAGAAGAACGCCGTCCACCCATAAAGGATGAACGGCCTTCTCCTGGCGGAGGCGGGAGGTATCCTGCGTCACCCTTCGCTTTTGCTTCGGGTTGACTTCGGACTACTTTTTCTCCCTTCCTTAAAATCCTTTGCTAAAGCTACCGAAACAAACCTTTTATAAGCAAATGATTTACCAGATCCCGATTTTAAGTAAAGTTCAAAATCTCTAGCTTGTTTTTCTGTTTCAAAAGCACAGTACCATACAAGCTTCCATGGTAGATGTGGTTTAGTTGATAAAACTTGTCCAGTATTATGTAGTTTTAATCGTTCTTTAATATTTTTGGTTGAACCAAAATAAAAAATATGCGATTTTGAACTTAATAATATATAAGTATAGTACATAGACATGGCCTGCCAATCCGTAGCTTTAGCGAAGGATGGCGGAGAGGGAGGGATTCGAACCCTCGATCCCTTTTGGGGATACCGGTTTTCGAGACCAGCGCACTAGACCACTATGCGACCTCTCCAAAGGTTTTAGTTGTCTCTATTTTAGCGTACCTAAGTATATGATTGTTAGGCCAGCTAGTCAATTATAACTGTTATTATTTGTCTTGTCTTTTTATATCTAGACCAAAGTTTGGGGCAGATTTGATTAATTAATTGACAATACCCCCAGGGGGGTATATAATTAAAACATTATGAAACATCATCATTCTTCTTCTCATCAAACTCGGTTAATCCGCCGTTTAAAAATAGTGGAGGGTCAGGTTAGGGGTTTGCAAAATATGGTGGAGCAGAAAAAATACTGTATAGATATTATCACCCAGACCTCGGCGGTTAAGCAGGCTTTATCTAATATCGAAGATATTTTATTGGAAAATCATTTGGCCACCTGCACTTTAGACCAAATGATGTCGGGTCAGCAGGCTAAGGCCCAAAAAGAAATTTTGAAAGTTTATCGTTTAAAGCGCAAGTAATTTATGGAACAGACCTTTAAAATTAAGGGTATGCATTGCGCTTCTTGCGCTAATATTATAGAAAGTACCCTTAAAAAAACCCCCGGTGTTAAATTGGTAGAGGTTAATTACGCTACAGAATCAGTCAAGTTGTCTTTTGATGAATTAAAAACTAATCCTCAAAATCTTTCTGAAAAGATTGTTCCCTTGGGTTATTCTTTGGTTTTTCCAAAAGCCAACCAAGAGATCGCCTTAGTTAATAAGCAAGCCAAGTCTGGGGATTTTAATGAATCTTTTAACGATCAGGCAAAACAGGAAAAGTTATCCGAATTAGCCGACATGAAAGTAAAAATATTATCAGCTTTGCCTATGGCCGGATTGGCTATTTTGGCTATGCTTTGGGATATTTTGGCTCAGTATAAAATTGTGAGTGCCATGAATCCGGTTATAAGTAATTTCTTTCATTATTTATTGCCTTTACTGGCGACTTATATTTTGTTTGTGGTGGGCAAGCCTTATTTGTTAGGTTTTTATAGATTTATTCGATACGGCAAAGCTAATATGGACACCTTAATTGGTTTGGGTACTCTGGCTGCTTATTTATATAGTTTTGCTCTTAAAGTTTTTGAAGAAATCCTTCGGCCTTTTATAAATGTGGATTATCAATATTATGATGTAACAATTGTAGTTATTACTTTTATTGCTTTAGGTAAATATTTAGAAACTAAATCCAAAATAAAAACTGGTGACGCTATTACTAAGTTATTAGACCTACAAGCTAAAACCGCTTTGGTGGTTCGGGGTAGTCAAGAAGTAGAAATTTCCATAAAGGAAGTTCAATTAAATGATTTAATTATTGTTAAACCGGGCGCTAAAATTCCGGTGGATGGGTTAGTAACTCAAGGAACTTCTTTTGTAGATGAATCTTTGGTTACAGGCGAATCCATGCCCATACAAAAAAAAGTCGGGGATACTGTTGTGGCTGGAACAATAAACGCCAGCGGTTCTTTTATATTTAAGGCCACTAAAGTCGGTGGTCAAACTTTATTGGCTCAAATTATAAAAATGGTGCAAGAGGCCCAAGGTAGCAAAGCCCCAATTCAAGCCTTGGCAGATAAAATTTCTAGCGTTTTTGTGCCTATTGTTTTGGTTGGCGCCCTAATAACACTTGGCGCTTGGCTGGTTATTGGTTACCAATCTTTAGGTTTGCCGCAGGCTTTGTCCTTTGGTCTTAGTTCTTTTGTCGGTATTTTAGTTATTGCTTGTCCTTGTGCCTTAGGTTTGGCTACACCGACAGCTATAATTGTTGGTGTGGGGAAAGGGGCCAAAGAAGGTATTTTAATAAAAGATGCCGCTACTTTAGAAAAGCTTCATAAAGTAAAAGTTGTCGTGGTTGATAAAACCGGCACTCTTACAGAAGGTAAACCGACTTTGGTAGATATAAAAAATTTATCCAATCACCAGGAGACAGAATTTATTTCCCTGATTGCTTCGTTGGAAAATAAATCAGAGCATCCTATTGCTCAATCAATAGTTAATTACGCGCAAGAAAAAAATATTGACTTAGTGGAGGTTATAGATTTTGAAAATTTACCAGGCAGGGGAGTTCGCGGATTAATTAGTGGCCAGGAATATTTTATTGGTAATATCAAATTAGTGAGTGATCTTAATTTGGTTTTGGATTTAGAGGAACTTAAGAAATTTACAATTCAAGGTAAAACCCCGGTAATCTTAGCTACTAAGGATAAAGTTTTGGGTTTTATTATGGTGGCTGATACTATAAAAAAAGCTTCAACTCAAGCAGTAAAAGATTTACAAGCTTTGGGTATTAAAGTGGTTATGTTAACCGGAGATAATATGGAAACGGCTCAATATATAGGGTCGCTGGTGGGGGTTAACGAGGTTAAGGCAGAGGTTTTACCACAGGATAAACTTATTAAGATAAAAGATTTACAAGCCCAAGGATTAATGGTGGCCATGGCCGGCGATGGAGTAAACGACGCTCCAGCCTTGGCTCAAGCTGATGTGGGTATTGCTATGGCCACTGGTACAGACGTAGCTATTGAGTCGGCCGGTATTACTCTTTTGCGGGGGGATATTTCTAAATTAGTTAAAGCCATAAAGCTTTCTAAAATAACCATGACGGGTATTAAGCAAAATCTTTTTTGGGCTTTTATTTATAATATTGTGGGTATTCCTTTGGCGGCTGGTTTATTTTATCCGTTATTTGGTTGGTTATTAAGCCCGGTTTTTGCTGGTTTTGCTATGGCTATGTCTTCAGTATCGGTTGTAGCTAATTCTTTAAGAATAAAAACTAAAAAATTATAAACTTTAAAATATGCCTACAGATTATACTTTTCATATCAGTGGTATGCATTGCGCAGCTTGCACTTTGCTGGTTAAGCAGGCAGCCGAGGAAGTTTTATCGGGTCAAGGCCAGGCCGAGGTTAGCTTAAGCCGACAGGTTTTAAAGTTAAGGACAGATGTTTCTATAGACGAAGCTGTTATACAGGAAAAAATAAATCAAGTCATCAGACAGCATGGCTATAGCCTGTCAGACAAGCCGGTTAAACCCATGGCGGACTACAGTGAATTTAAATGGGCTATACCCTTGTCTTTATTAGTTATTATTTTATTTATTGTTTTACAAAAATTGGGCATAGTTAATTTAATAAATTCTTCTAAAGTTACTTATGGCACAGCCTTAACAATTGGTTTAGTAGCTTCTTTGTCCACTTGTTTGGCCGTAGTTGGCGGGTTGGTTTTATCCTTATCGGCTAATTACGCCAAACAAGGCGGCGGCCGGGCTGTTCATTATTGGTTTCATGTTGGGCGGCTGGTAGGTTTTTTTATTTTGGGCGGTTTAATTGGTTGGTTGGGACAGTCTTTTAATTTGGGAATTAAAGGAAATTTAATTTTGGCCTTGGTAATTAATATAGTCATGTTGTTGTTGGGTTTTAATTTACTTAATGTTTTTACTTTTACCCGCCAGTGGCAATTAAGATTGCCGGTTAGTTTGGGTGGTCATTTGAATAAAATTAAAGCCGAGCGCTGGACTTTAGCGGCTTTATTGGGAGCTTTAACTTTCTTTTTGCCTTGCGGTTTTACTCAAGCTATGCAGTTTTACACTTTGTCAGTTAAAGATTTTTGGCAAGGCGGTTTGACTATGTTGTTTTTTGCCTTAGGCACCCTGCCGGTTTTGTGGCTTTTGTCTTTTAGTTCTTTTAATTTGCAAGCTAAATCTTGGCGCGGCTACTTTTTTAAAACCGCTGGTTTGGTAATAATAGTTTTAGCGGTTTTTAATTTATTAAATGCTTTAGCCGGGGCTGGTTTAATAGCGCCTTTATTTAATTTATAATTTATGAAGTTAATTATAGTTTTAGGTTCTTTGTTGGCTGTTATTTCTTTGGTTTTAACTGGTTATTTAATTTTTGTCGGTCCGCCAGCGGGAGAACCTGTTAGTGGCGACTCCTCTTTGGTTTATATGGAAGATGGTGTCCAATATATAAATATAACCGCCAAGGGCGGTTATTATCCTAGGAGTTTGCTAGCCACAGCTAATCAGCCGACAGTACTTAGAATAAAAACCAATAATACTTTTGATTGTTCTACTGCTTTAACTATTCCCAAACTTAATTATCAGAAATTTTTGTCACCTAGTGCGGTGGAGGAAATTAATTTAACAGCTACTCAAGCCCAAGGCACCTTGCGCGGTGTTTGTTCTATGGGCATGTATAGTTTTGCTGTTAAGTTTGATTAGTTATTTGAGAACAACTCTTCTTTGGGTATAAGTTTTAATTTCCACAAGGCCACTAAATAAATTAAGCCGCCGATTAAAATATTTAGCCACCAAACCAAGGGTAGGCTAAGACCAACAGCCAAAAGAAGGCTGGCTAGAATTATTTTGGGCCAACGGTACAGTGTTGGTTTTAAACCCCAACGATAAAGCATTATTAAACTACCCAAAGTCATTATCGCTTCCACAGCTACGGTAATCCAAGCTGCTGCCCAAATACCGTTTTGGGGAATAAATATTAAGTAACTTGTTAGGGCGCCAAGGGCCGCTAATCCGTAAAGTAAGAACATTTTTTTCTGTTTGTCTAAAGCAAAAATAAAGTAACCAAGAGCATTGCCCAAAAATATTAAAGCTGTAGCCAAGCTTAAAATAACTAAAATTTGTCCGGCCACAGCAAAATTAGGACCAGCTAAAGCGACCATAATTTTTTCTCCTAATATTAAACTGCCGATTATTACAGCCAGTCCGCCGGCCAATAAACTGTCAAAAGTGCCGCTGAACAATTTTTGTAAATTATCTGGCTGGGCTTGTTGTTTGTAGCGGGCAGCTAAAGGTAGGACTAGTCCACCAATAATGGCTGGTACAGCTAAAAGAACTTCCAAAACTTTATAAGCGGCACCATATAAACCAACTTCTTCCAGTGGTCTAAATAAAGACAGAATAATGGTATCGGTTTTAAAATAAATTAAATTTAAAGCAATAGTTAAAGCCACCGGCCAAGTGACTTGCCATAAGTAGTGCCAAATTTTTTTATCTATTTGCCAATAGAAAGGTGATAGTTTATAAGCCTGCCACAAAATAGCGCCAGCCGAGGCAGTGTTGGACAGAATTAAAATTAATAAATAATAATTAAGCGGTTGCTTAGTTAAAAAACAACCTAAAGTACCTAGTAGTAGGATTAAACGGCCGGATAATTCAGCTAGTATTAACCTTTGACTTTTTAGATGATATTGAAAAACCGCAGTAAAGTTTTGGCTTAAACTGCTTAAGAAAAAAGCCAAACTGGTTAAAGCAATACCCACAACAATTTCTTTAGGATAAGGCAGTAGCCAAGCGACTAGTGGAGCTAGGGCGAATATAAAACCGCTTAAGATAGTACGTAAAGAAAGTAAATTACTAAGCAGTTTATCAGCCGGTATTGTTTGTTTGCCTAGTTCACGGGCTAAGGTCATGGTTAATCCCAGGTCGACTAAAATTCCAAAGAATTGTAAAAAAGTTACGATGGTTGTATAGCTACCAAAGCCAGCTGCACCTAAAGCTCTAGTCATTAAAGCTACTACAATTAAGCCGATAATTGTGCTGATTATTTTACCTATTAATTGGACTAGGGTATTTTGGCTAATTTTATTTATCATAGATTGCCCAACCAAAGATGTTTATCTAAATCAACCCAAAAATTTCCAGCTTTTTCGGTTACTGTTATGCCTTCTTGGGTTAATAAGTTAGCTTGTTCTTGTTTACTAAGGTTCCGGTTAGTTATAGAAATCATGCCCTTGCGGTTTATAACTCTGTGCCAAGGTACGTCATTGGGACAAACACTTAAGGCCCAGCCTACTAAACGTGAACCTTGAGGTTTACCTAAAGCTGCCGCGATTTGGCCATAAGTAGCCACCCGGCCTTGGGGAATTTTCTTTACTAGCAGGTAAATTTGTTGGTAGAGATCATTATCCATGGTCTTTAGTATAACATTAAATAAAATCGTTGACTTGTTTAATTCTGAAAAAGAAAAAGACCCGCTAAAGGTATAAAAGTGAGTCTTTTTCTGGGGTGGTGAACTTCTAGTAATTATTTTATTTCTATACTTGGAGCGGGTAGCGGGAGTCGAACCCGCGTCATCAGTTTGGAAAACTGAGATAATAACCGTTATACGATACCCGCTCCAAGTATAGAATAATAATTTTTGAAGTGCGGGAGAAAATACCTAATATAATTTATGTGCTACCCGCTCTTAGTTTGAAAAGTTTTTATAGTGTCAGTTAACCCGTCTTAGTTTTGTTGGTTTTTTTCAGTTATGGCTGGTGGTTGGCTGGATTTTTCTTTAGTTTTTAGGGAATGAACCTGGGTTAGTAATATTTTTAATTGTTGTTCCAGTTGTCCAAGACTTATTTCATCAGTTGGGCTATGTTTATGGGCATAGCGTTGTTCTAAGTTTTCTGAAATATCTTCTACATCTTCGGAAATATCCTCTACGTCCTCAGAAATATCCTCTACGTCTTCAGAAATATCCTCTACCTCTTCCGATAGTTCGCTAACATCTTCAGTAACTTCTTCAATATCTTCAGCTACGTCCCTTAGGGTTTGGGATTGTTGATTAACACTGTATTGAATAAAAATTGCCAAATAAATAGCTTCTAAGGAAACTAAAGTAGTAATAATTAAGAGAATTATTTCTAAATTAACCCCCATTATAACTAACAAAAAAGAACCAGCGAACAAAATAGTATGAACAACTAGTGAACTTTTAGAACCAACCCAAGAGATGGTTCGGTTAGTTAAATCATCAAAGACGTTTTTGGGATTTTGTTTATCCATAATACTAACGGTTAAAGATTTAATCTTTATTTTAGCCGTCTTTATTTAAGCTTAGCTTTTATTTATTTTTATTACCAATGTGCCGCGGGTCAGAATCGAACTGACGACGCCAGCCTCTTCAGGGCTGCGCTCTACCATTGAGCTACCGCGGCACGCCGATAATAAATTAAATATTAGCTAGAATAAAGCCGATTAATACTAATATAAAACCTAAACGAACATTACTTTGTGGTAAATTGCCAAAAACAAACCAGTTAAGGGACACCTCGACTATTATTATAGCAGTCCAGCTAGTTAAAGTAACCAGCCAGATATTTTGTCCAGCCGATTTTATGCCATAAAGATAGCCTAGCAAAACTATTAAAGCGCCTAGGATGGTTACCCAACCGTACCAGTTATTTAGTTTAAAAAAATTTACTAAGGGTTGGCCTAAACTAGAGGCTTTGGCTCCATAAACTTGGGCCAGAATCATTAAAGATTCACCTAAAGCAATACATCCTAAGGTAATTAAATGTCGCCAGATCATATTTAGAATTGGTCGGGGTACTGGGATTCGAACCCAGGACCTCCTGCTCCCAAAGCAGGCGCGCTAGCCAGCTGCGCTATACCCCGTTATTTAATTTATCATCGCTTTTGTTAACAAATTGGCTTAGTAAAACAAGTAGGACCTTCCCGCCCCAGGCGGGACAAGCTAGCCAGCTGCGCTATACCCCGTATAAATTTAATTCGTAGTTCTTAGTCTGTAGTTTATATAGTAATAATTACTGACTATAAACTGTAATTATTTTTTAGCGTTTGGTGGGTCGTACAGGACTCGAACCTGTAACCAACTGCTTAAGAGGCAGCTGCTCTACCATTGAGCTAACGACCCTAAGTTACTAGATGGCTGCTAATTATTTTGCCCCCGGAGGGATTCGAACCCCCAATAACTGGTCCGAAGCCAGCCGTGATATCCATTTCACCACGAGGGCCTAATTAGATAGATGGTATTTGATTTAATGATTGGTTAATTTTTAAAAGAACGGGTCGATAAGAAGCCTTAGATGCTTTATCAAAGCATCACCCAAAGTAACATAAAGTTTGTTTGGTTTCAAGTCGGGAAGTCTTTTATTTTGGCTAGTCTTCCAGATTAATGTGTCGACTGGCTATTTCTTCATTTATTAAACCTTGTTGCAATAAATCTTTAACTGATCTTTCTAAGGTTATCATACCTTGGTCGGCACTGGTTTGGATAACAGATTTTATCTGGCCTATTTTATTTTCTCTTATGAGGTTGGCAACAGCTGGATTATTTATTAAGACTTCAAAGGCTGCTCGTCGGCCACCGGCTAGTAAGGGCAGTAGTCTTTGTGAAACCACAGCTTGTAAGGAAAGGGATAGTTGAAGGCGAACCTGGTTTTGTTTGTGGGGTGGAAAAACATCCACGATACGATCAATAGTTTCGGCAGCGTTATTGGTATGCAAGGTGGCAAATACCAAGTGACCGGTTTCGGCTAAGGTTAAAGTGGTAGAAATGGTTTCTAGATCGCGCATTTCGCCAATCATAATAACATTAGGATCCTGCCTTAAAACATGCTTTAGCCCCTCAGCAAAGGACAGCATATCCGTGCCCAGTTGTCTTTGTTGGATTAGGCTTTTTTTGGATTCAAACAGAAATTCGATTGGATCTTCTAGAGTTATTATATTTAAATTCCTTTGCTGATTAATCATTTCGATTAAAGAGGCAATGGAAGTAGATTTACCCGAGCCAGTTGGCCCAGTAACTAAAACTAAACCATGATTTAATTTGGTAAGATTTTGAGCAACTTCTGGTAAGTATAATTCTTCTGGGCTGGGAATGGTGGTGGGAATTACTCGGGCGGCTAAACTTAAATTACCTTTTTCGTAAAAAACGTTCACCCTAAAACGGGTACCATCACTAATTTGGTAGGAAGTATCTAGTTCACGATTTTTTTCTAGTTTGGTTTTTATTTCCGGACTGAGTATGCCATAAACTATTTTTTGTAGAACATCGGCGTTTAGGACACCTTCGTTTATAGGTTTTAAGGCGCCATGTAATCTAATGACTGGCGGTTGGCCAGCCACTAAGTGAAGATCGGAGGCTCCAGCTTCAGCTGCTTGACTGAATAATTGTTCCAAAGAAGAGTTAGGCATAAATTTTTTGTTAGTCTTGAGTATTAATAGTGTACCTAAATATTAAACTTTATCAAAATATAGTTTTTGCAGGGCGGATTTAATTTGTTCAACGCTGGGGTAAGGGTGGCTGGATTTATTGTAAAAATAAGGTCGGCCGTAGCCTAGGCCCCGTTTATGGGAGCGCCTAGCAGTCGGATCAATATCTTGGCCATTAATATGAATGGCTGGTGAAGCAAAAAAATTGTACAATTGGGCCTCAATAATAGTGTTTATTTTAATTATTTTAGGTTTATCTGTTACTTTAAGTTCGGCTAAGGCTTTTTTAAGGTTAACTAGAGTAGTTGGCCAAGCTTGGCAATCTTTAGTATAAAGTAGTTCAATTCCTTCGTTGCTTTGATTAGTTGGTTGATTTTTCATATGTTTTAAGATTAACATTTTAGCCACTTAAAGCAATGTTTTGGCGGGGTTTATTTTTAAGGTCAATATGCTAATATAAAAAGGCCTTAGTAAGGCCCTTAATCTTAATTCTGCTGCCAATTAATTGGCCAGCAGGCATAAGGAAAAGTTATATGATGGACATTTGCCCAGTATGCGGTAATGAGCCATGCACCTGTGGTACTGAAGCCAGTGAAGAAGAAATGCAGTAAAGAAAGTCAGTCAGAAAATATCTTGGTGTCTCTTTTTAGATTTTTCGCCAGTCGGCGAGAATTAAGAGGAGACACTTTTTAATTAAGCAGGTTTTTTATTTTTGGCCAATTAGTTTCGGTAGCCAAAAAACCTTGTTCAATAATTTGTTGGTGGTGATCGCCGGTAAAATATTGTCGCCAAGATTTAAAGCCATTGTTTTTTAGTTGGGGAGTTATTACAACGTCAGCTGCCGCGCAAGATAAATCAGCTAAATGATGGTGTATAATATTTAAACTGCGGCGACTGGTTTGGGTTAAGGAGGGCTTTAAATCAATTTTAGTTTCTGGATCAGAAATTAATTGGTTTAGATTAACAGCGATTATTTGGTTGGCCCCCATGGCTTTTAAAGATTGGACTGGTACAGGATTGCTTAGGGCGCCGTCTATTAAAAAATAATTTTGATATTTAACTGGTTGGAAAATCGGCGGTACGGCCATACTGCCACGTAGAGCAGTTAATAGAGGGCCAGAATTAATATTAATAATTTGGCCGGTTTGATAATCAGTGGCTACTATAGTTAAGGGTATTTTTAAATCTTCGAAATTAGGTGTGCCCAAAAAATTCTGTAATAATTTTTCTAGTCGGTGCCCTTGAATTAACCCGCTAGACCAAGCAGGTTCTAATAATGAATAAAATTTTTCCCACTTATTACCCAGAGTGTCTTGAATAAGTTTGTCTATGTTTTCGTGCACTGCATAATGCGCCGCCACCCAGGCACCTATACTACTGCCGGCTAAAAAGTTTGGTTTTAGGTTTTTGGAAATTAAAAATTTAAGTACGCCAATATGTGCTAAGCCTCTTGGTCCACCACTACCCAAAGCCAAACCTAGTTTATTTTTTTGTCCAGACATAATTAAGGTTTATTTGGTTAGGTTGTTTTTATCGGCCTGCTGGCGGTGTTCTTCTACTATGCGTTGATAAACTTTTTCATAACCAAGTACCATTTTTTCTATGCTGAATAAGTTTTCCACTCGTTGACGAGCAGCTTGACGGTTAATTTTACCTAAATGGCTTATAGCTTTTACCATTTCGGTCACACTTTTAATCACATAGCCGGTTTGTTTGTGCTGAATTATTTCTGGTACGGAACCACTTTTCCAACCGATAACCGGTGTGCCACAAGCCATAGCTTCTATCATTACCAGACCAAATACTTCATCGTATTGAGTGGGAAACAGTAAGCCACGGGCATTCCTTAAGTATTCTATTTTAGTATCAAAATCCAATTGGCCAGCATAAATAATATTTTTGCCATCAATCTTAGATTCAATGGCGTTGTGCCAATAGCCTTCGTTTTCGTAGCTCATACCGGCAATGACTAGTGGTAATTTGGCGGCTTGGGCCGCTTCAATAGCTAAGTGGACACCCTTGTCTTCGGTAATTCTACCTAAATACATCAAATAATTTTTTGGTCGCAATTTGAATTTGAATTTGTGGGTATCCACGCCATGATAAATATTGGCTACCCAGTTAAGTTCGGGCATTTGTTTGCGCTGGGCCAAAGAAAAAGATATGTAATTATGGTGCTTGAATTTTTTTAGCAAGGGTTTTAGCTCGGTATTAATCGGACTGTGCAAGGATTTAAGGCTGGGCGTTTTTACTAAGTCGGCGTAAAAAGAAGATAATAAATTAAAATGAGAATGAATAATATCAAAACTATCTGCCTGTCTGTAGCATTCGGAAATGAGATTATGCAAATGATAACGTTTCATTGGTTCATCCAGATTCAATTTATAAGTGGCGCTGGCAGTTACCGAGATTAATTTAGCTTGGCTAATAGAATCGCCACTGGCGAAGAGGGTTACTTCATTATTTTGTTTAGTTAAACCATTACTTAAAGCGGCCACTAGGGAATAAATGGCTTGTTTGGTGCTGGGACTGACACGATGGTAATTAGAAACTAATTGGGCGATTTTCATAGTCTATTTTTTAGCTAGGGAAGCTAGTTTTAAATATTTTTTAAACACTTCACTGGGATGATGTTGGGTTTTTATGTAATTATAAAATTTTGTTGGCGCCGGTTGTTTAGTATTATTTTTTATGAGATTGATAATTTGTTTAGGTTGATTAAAGTTAGCAATTAATTTGTTTAAACCGAATTTTTTATAAATACTTACCCAGCCGACATTAGCCGAAATAAGGGTTAGACGATTTTGCAAAGCCGCTTCCATAACAACCGTCGGTGACACATCAAAATGTGAGGGTAGGACTAGTAGATTCATAGACTGGTAAAATTTTTTAAGTTTAGCTGGCGTCATTTGGCCGACTAGTTGGATATGTTTTTTATATTTTTTTTGCAGATTATTAAGTGGTTTATTGTCTGGCCAATGGGTAACGGAATAAAATTTCCAAGGTAATTTTTGTTTAGTAGTTGTTTTAGCCAGTTGCCAAAAGGCGCGGTGATTTTTTATATTATCCCAACGGCCGATTAAGCCGATTTTTAATATTTTACTATTAGCCGTGGCTGGTTTTTTCTTATTTAAGTAAACAGTATTATAGGGTAGAGGTAGGTAGTTTATTTTATTTGCGAAAAAACCCCCAATTTTAGTAGTAAAAATTTTTTGACTAAAATCATTAAAAAATATTTGTTGATCAGCTAATAGATAAATATCTTTTTCCATTTTTAAGGCTAATTTTTTACCAGAGTTGCTATATAACTGGCCAGTGGCTTGAATGTCTTTAAACCATAAACCGTGATGGGCAACTAAAATGGGCAAACCACTTTGGTGAGCAGCTTTTAACAAATACCAATTAGGTACGGAAAAACCATTAAATAAAATAACATCTGGTTGAATATTTTTTATCTCGGCAGTCAATTTTTTAATAATTGCTTGATAGCCATAAGGTAAGGTGGTTGTTGAGGCTTTAATGATTTTTTTAATTTTTAAATTGGCCCGAATAGTTAGCCAGTTATTTGGGCCTTCTTTAGTTTTTTTAATTTTTAAGTCAGAGCCTTTGATTCTTTGGTCACTTCTTAAAATAATAGCCGTGAAGGTGTGATTGGTTTTTTGTTTCAAGTAATTAATAAAGGAATTAGTAAAACTTTGCGGTCCGCCATAGTGGTGACCGTTGCGTGGTGGCAATAAATTTTGATAGCCATTAAACAGTATTTTCATAAAATTGTCCAAATGCGAAAAAATTGCCTTACAATAAGGACAATTTCTTCCGAAGCCAACATTACCATTTTTTAGTCGCTCAGTCAATGTGTTATAGGGGTATTTTTTAAATTTAAATGTGTTATTATTTAGAATAATTAGGATAAGCTATAAAATTATGGGACAAATGTTTTATTATTTGCCAGCGGTTTTTTTTACTATTTCTGGTTTGCCACAGATTTATCGTTTGCTTAAAAGAAAAAGCAGCGCTGATATTAGTTTAGCTATGTATGCTTTAACCGTGGCTGGTATTGCTATTATTACTTATGATGCTTGGCGCAATCGGGTGATGAGCATCTTTGTTTCTAATTTGATAAGTTTGATTATTACCAGTCTTAGTTTAATCTTGGTGGCCTATTATCGTTGGCGAGTTAAGAGTTAGAGATCGTGTAAATAAACTAAATCAATTTTCTTTTTGATGTGGTGGTTAGAGCAAGAAATCCTATTCCCCCGAATCTCGCGGCCCCACATTCGTGGGGCAACGCTCGTTTCTCCTCCAGAGACCGGGGTCGTCTAAAAAGTGAAGCAGTTCACTTTTTATCCGTACCCTTTGATTCCCTAAGTAATTCCTACAAAGAAAAATAGCCTCCTCGGCAGGCGAGAAAGCTATTTTTCTTGGGGTGGATTGGGGTAAAGTCGTGACTGTATTTACCGCTATTGGTGTGGGTTAAGCTTAATTGTATCGGCCTCGTAGTTTTCAAAGTCGCTCTTACTAACATTAAACTCGATTAGGATAATATCAGTTAAGGCCCTGAACGAGTGGTAAATGTTGGGCGGTATTTGGATTTTGGTACCAGGCTCTATGATGTGCCTTTCTTCAAGCCCGCTTTTCTGGTCTTTGAGGTGTAATTCTGCTTTACCGTCAATAAAATAAAATATCTCGGGAGATTTAGATTTAATTGTTCCCTTGTGGTAATGGTCACCACTCGTGGTCCCTTTGCGGCGGTAGAGGGCAATATAAAAACTACTCTCTCGAGTTGAGAATTGATAAGCCTTACCTCGTTCGTCCTCTTTCCAGAGAGGAACTTTTTCTATCTCAGCTAGCATAAGTAAATTATACCACTCAATCAGAACCGAAAAAAGCTTATTAGTTAAACAAAAAACACCAGTCAACACTGATGTCCTTTGTGGGGCGACTAGAGGGAATCGAACCCTCGTAACTGGTACCACAAACCAGTGTTCTACCATTGAACTATAGCCGCCATAAACCCTGTTTAATTAGGGTAGAACAGATTTTAACACGGCTTTATTTAAGATTCAAGACTGGGTAGCAGACTGTCTATTTTTATATCTTTAAGCAGACTGTTATCAATTACCGAAATCCAAGTATTACCAGGTTGCAAAGGTAGGGGTTGGCCAGATGAATCAACGAATTCTAAGTAACTGTCTGGTTTGTCTTTGCGCCATTGGCCTTTATAAATTTGGCCATTAGTGAATAACCAAGCTGTACCCGTGCCCAAAGTTCTAAGTTCGGTTCTTTTTAGTTCGTCATTAGGTATAGGATCAATGTCGGTAGCTAGGACTATAGCATTGGTTACCAGGATTGGTTGGTTGTTGCTGGCATCAGTTTGTTTTACACCCATTAAACTGCGCTGGTAAACTTTGCTTTCAGGTAAGTATTGGTAGGTGACAGTATATTCTTCGGGTTGGTAGGGAATCATTATTTGATTGGCTGGTTGGCCCGGCTGATAGTTAGTGGAAAAATTAAGTGGTTGTATGTTCTGTTGGCTAGGCCAATTTTTTTGTTGGACATAACTAAAGAATTTTTCCGCCGTGGTAAAAAGATTGTGTGGAGCGTTTAATGAATTGTTTCTTTGGTAAGCTGAACCGTTATAAAATTCATTAACGTCTTGAATATCACCATAGCCTTTGGCTAATTGTTGCAAGGCTTTGGTACTGCCACCAGAATGGCTAAAAAAAGGAGCTAAAGGTCTTAGCCAATCATTAAAATAAGAGCGGGCACTACGAATTGGGCCAATTTGGCCGGTGGGCAATTGACTTTGGAAAATAGCAGCAAAACGGGTAATGCCACCTTCAGTTGGTGATTCAATTACCACATCAGCGAAAGATAGGCCACTTTGGGGCCTGACGGTTGGAAAATTTTCTATAATTATTGCCCAAGGTCGACGTCTAGCTGAAACTTCATCGGTTTTAAGTCCAGTTAAAGGGGCTAAGGCTGTTAAAGCTGGTTGAAGTAAGGAGTCTTGGACAGGCGGCGTCGGGGCTAAGGGTGAGTTTTTTTTAAAATTATTAGAAAAAGAAAATATGGATATTAAACCGGAAACAATTAGTAAAGCTAAAGCCACTATAGTAAAACCAATTAACCAACTCCAATAGCTAGTGGGTGTTTTTTGGTAAGTTAAAGTGGCTGGCGGGAAGTTATTTTCTGTAATTGGTTGGATTGTTTTGGCCCCCACCGAAGGTTTGGCCGATGTTACTTTTTTGGGTGCTGGTTTTTTAGGACGGCGGAGTGGTTTTTTTCTTTTAGTCGTTGGTTTTGGTTTAGCCGGCTGTTTAGAAATGGTTTTTTTAACAACTGGTTGTTTTTTTTGACTAGTTGTTGAACGGTGTTTTTTTTCTGGCATATTTTTTAGGTTACCTCCATTAGTAATATCTTTTGAGGGAAGATATTTTTATATGTTATATATTATAACTTGCTTAGGCCAACTGCGCCACTCTTTTTAGATTGGCGACTTGAGCTAACTTGTGCCCCTGAGAGGAATCGAACCTCTATTAGTGGCTTAGAAGTCCACAGTTCTATCCATTGAACTACAGGGGCATAAGTTAGACCAAGTAATTTCTTAAAAGACTGTAACGATAAGTTAAGGCCAACTGTCTGTTTTAGTCAACCTGACTGGGTTTATACCAATTAATACTACTAGTATGTTTGTAACCAAGAAGGCTTTTAATCTGAATTGTTGGAATTTTATTTTGAATTAATTTTTGACTGTAAATTTTTCTTAAATGACTAGGAGTTAGTGGTTTTTCTAAACCGGCCAGTCGTCCATAATAAGCGATTAATCTTTGGATGCTGCGACTGCTTAAATTATGGTTGATTTTTTGAGTCCGTTTAGCAGATTTAGCCGCTCGGTCGTGGTTAATAAATAAAGCTGGGTCAGTATCATGCCGTTCTTTTAAATAATTTATTAATAATTGTTGAGATTCTGCGGTTAGAATTAATTTTCGAGTGTGCTTTGATTTTTTTACAGTTAGTTCTTTTTTTTCAAAATCAACATCGGCTTTAGTTAGGTTGGAAACCTCCGAAACTTTTAGGCCATTAGTTAAAAGCAATTCTATTATAGTTGAATCTCTTAAGTTAATAACTTGACTGGCTAGGGTTGATTGGATTGCTTGGTGTAATTTATCTGTTGGGTCGATTTCTTTTGTGACCGTTTTCCTTTTTAAGGGATTTAATTTTATATCATTGGTTTTTAGATTAGAAAGATTTTTATTTTTTAAGAATCGATTGAAGGAACGCAGAGCTGTTAAATGATAATTAATGGTATTATTTTTTAAAGTTGGCTGTTGGTTAGCCAGGCTCTGAGCAAAGTTTTTTATTACCAAACTATCAACTTGTGGCAGACTTAGGTTTTTTGTTTTAAGCCATAGAGCGAATTTTTTTAAATATAGTTGATAATTTTTTATAGTCAGATTATTTTTCCCCTGATTTTCCAAATCAGTTAAGAAAGTTTTTATTAAATTGGTAGATTGGTTAGGCATATTTTTTCAGTTGTTCATATTTTACGACACATCTTAAAATTAAGCAAAAATATTGTTTTTTAATTACCTTACCCTTAGCACTTGATTTTATTTGTTTAATCTGTTACAGTTATGTCGCTTAATCATTAAGGCGCGAACTTGGGTTGGTGGAAAATCCCTAAACTCGACTCGACGCTCATAGAGGATAAAAATATGTTGGATAAAGTAGCTAAGGATAAGATAATTAAGAAGTTTAAGACGCATGATCAGGATACAGGTTCGGCCGAAGTTCAGATAGCTATTCTGACCGAAGAAATAACCCGATTAACCGAGCATTTAAAGGGTCATAAGAAAGATTTTTCTTCTCGTCGTGGTCTGATTAAAAAGGTTAATCAACGCCGTAAATTGCTTAAATTTTTACAACGTGAGAATAAAGTTAGTTTTGAAGAAATAGTAAAGAAATTAAAACTTAAAGTTAAGATTTCTGACCAGTCGGCTATTTTAGGCGAAGAAGCCGAAGAGTCGATAGAGCAATCTGTGGAGTCGGATGAATCTTAGAAAGAATTAGAGTTAATATGCTTAAACACAAAGATCAGCGCGTTGGAGTTTTTGTCGATGTGCAGAATATGTATTATTCAGCCCGCAACCTTTATGGTTCTCGGGTTAATTTTGCCAATATCTTGCAGCAGGCTGTGCAAGATCGAAAACTTATTCGGGCAGTGGCCTACGTAGTTAAGGCTGAAGCACCTGAGGAAATAAAGTTTTTTGAAGCTTTGGATAAACAGGGTTTTGAAGTAAATATGAAAGATCTGCAGGTTTTCGTGGGGGGAGCCAAAAAGGGCGATTGGGATGTTGGTATAACTATTGACGCTGTGACTATGGCTAATAAGTTGGATGTGGTTATTTTAGTAACTGGCGACGGTGACTTTGTGCCTTTAGTTCAGTATTTGCAGTTTTTGGGCCAGCGGGTGGAAGTTATGGCTTTTATTGAAACCACCTCAGCGAAATTAAAAGAGCAAGCGGATGATTTTTTTGACTTGTCAGAAGAAAAAAATAAGTTCTTATTAAGAGGTCGTCAAGGTCAAATTAGACGTTCTAAGTAGATTAAAAAATTATTAATTAAGCGTGGTTTGGTTCAATCTAGGGTTGGATATGTTATTTGAAGAGAGGTTGCCTTGTTTTAAGGCCAGCTCCTTTCAAATAACCAATCTCCCAAAAAGTTTTTGGCCAACAACGCCATAAGGAATTAGTTATCAATGAGTAATGTAAAAATTTTTAAGCACGAATTAGCCGGCCAGCCTTTAGAGGTGGAAGTTGGTAAATTAGCCAATCAGGCCCAAGGTGCTTGTACTGTTCGTTACGGCGATACAGTTGTTTTAGCAACAGTTGTTCAAGCTTCTACCCCAAGGGAGGGTATAGATTATTTCCCTTTGATGGTGGATTACGAAGAAAGATTGTATGCAGCTGGAAAAATTAAAGGTTCTCGGTTTATTAAACGAGAAGGCCGCCCTACCGATGAGGCTATTCTAACCGCTCGAGTAATTGATCGTTCGGTGCGGCCGTTATTTGGTGACAGTGAACGGCGAGATGTTCAAGTAATGGTTACGGTTTTGTCTGTGGATGGAGAAAACGATCCAGATGTACCATCTTTGTTAGCCGCTTCTTTGGCTTTGGCTATTTCACCGGTTAAGTGGTCAGGTCCGATTGCGGCTGGCCGAGTTGGTCGGGTTGATGGTCAATGGGTTTTTAATCCTTCTTATGAAGCTAGAAGTAAGTCGGATTTGGATGTTTTTATTTCGGCTACGGCTGAAGAAATAGTTATGTTGGAAGCAGGTAGCCAAGAAGTTGTAGAAGCTGATATGTCTGCCGCTATAACTTTTGGTCATCAACAAATCGCCAAATTGTTTCCTTTTATGCAGGAGGTTATTCAAGCTTGCGCTCAACCTAAATTGGCTGAAATAGAAATTTCTACTGAACTTAAAGAACAACAAGCCAAACTTAAAGCTAAGGTGGAGCAGTATTTAAATGGTAAATTTGATTCATTATTTGGTGGCTCTTCCAAGCAGTCTTTTAAGGATGGTTTACGTCAAATAGAACAAGGTTTGTCCGAGGCTTTAAAAGCTGATAATGAGGTTAGTAAAGAAGAGGCCGGTCGAGGCTTAAAGTTGATAGAGTTTTATTTGGATAAAGCTTCACGCCAGTATGTTTTAGCAACTGGTAAAAGAGTAGATGGTCGGGCTTTTGATCAAATTAGGTCTTTGTCAGCGGAAGTAGGTTTGTTACCGCGTACTCATGGTAGTGGTTTGTTTCAACGTGGCGAAACGCAAGTTTTATCGGTGGTGACCTTAGGTAGCCCAGGTGATGAACAGACTTTAGATGGCATGGAAGAAGATGGTAAAAAGCGCTATATGCATCATTATAATTTTCCAGCTTATTCAGTAGGCGAAGTAAAACCAATTCGTTCACCGGGTCGCCGGGAAATTGGCCATGGTGCTCTAGCAGAAAAAGCTTTGATGCCAGTGATTCCTCAAGACAAAGAAAAGTTTCCTTACACTATTAGAGTGGTTTCCGAAGTGTTATCTTCTAATGGTTCTTCTTCTCAGGCTTCCATTTGTGGATCCTCTTTGGCTTTAATGGATGCCGGTGTACCAATTAGTGCGCCAGTGGCTGGTATAGCTATGGGTTTAATAACCGATTTGGATCAGCCGACTAAATATGCCATTTTGACTGATATTCAAGGTATTGAAGATCATTCTGGCGATATGGATTTTAAAGTTGGTGGTACGACTAAAGGTATTACGGCTGTTCAACTAGATATTAAATTAGGTGGTATTTCTTTGGCTATAGTAGAAGAAACTTTAAACAAAGCTAAGGAAGCTAGATTACAGATATTAGAAGTGATGTCTAAGGCTTTAGCCCAGCCCCGGCCAGAAATGTCACCTTACGCTCCTAGAATAATCTCTTTTTATATACCAGTTGATAAAATTAGAGATGTTATTGGGCCAGGTGGCAAGATGATCAATGAAATCATTGCTGTAACGGGTGTAGCTATAGATATCGAGGATAGTGGTTTGGTCATGGTAACTTCTAATAATGCTTCGGGTTCAGCTCAAGCAGTTGATTGGATAAAGAATCTTACTCGGCAGGTAGTAGTCGGTGAAGTTTATAAAGGCAAGGTAACTCGTTTAATGAATTTTGGGGCTTTTGTGGAAATATTGCCTCGGACTGAAGGTTTGGTTCATATTTCTGAATTGGCTTGGGCCAGAATTAATACTGTGCAGGAAGCGGTTAATGTAGGCGATGAGATAGAAGTGAAGGTGACTGAGATAGATGATCAAGGACGGGTTAATTTGTCCCATAAACAGCTTTTACCTAAACCCGAGGGTTATGTTGCTTCCGCTGAGACAGCTTATCAGCCGGCTCGTAATAGTCGGCCTTTTGCTGGTGGGCGCGGTCGAGAATCACAAGGACATGGTTCAAGACGTTAGTTAATATTTATTTAAGGTTAGCGAAAAACCAGCTTAAACCAGTTAATTAATTGGTGAATAAGCTGGTTTTTAGTTGTGGTTATTTTTGTGGATAAGTTGTGATTACTGTGGATAATGAACATAATATGTGCCCATCTATTATAGAGGTTTTTTGTTTAATTTAAGCTAAAAAATAGCTATTGACTGATTTTAAAAAGTATGCTATATTAAAGATGTTCTTTAAAAAGACAGAGGTAAAGATTTGTGGCTAGATAAAATTTGGCAATAATTCTTTTCTTACTGTCCTTTTGGAACTGTTAACTGGTGGCAGTACCAAAAAAAATTTTGAAACAAAAACTAAAATGGCGCTTCTGCCTTAATAAGGGTGGGAGAGTTGCCACAGGACGGTAAGAACAAAGCGTACTTTATATTTAGCCAGTGTACGCGCCTAATCAAGTCGCTTGAGGATACATTCTTAGCAAGTTTCAAATTAATTTGGGATTTACTAAGTAGCGCAAGCGTCGCAATTAAGGCGCCAGTACGCCATTAATTAAGTTTTTTAAAAAATGGGCGCCTACTGGCGCCTATTTTTATTGTTAAATTTTAACAGATTAAATAACTAGTCTTGTAATTTAATATTATTGCCAAATTAGCCAAAACCCTTTTAAGGCTTGAATAAATTTAACTCTCAGGCTATAATTCCACTACATTTTATTGGGTAGATCTTAGTTGGCAGCTAAAATTTATGAAGCAAACTTTTGTTGAAGAAATGAAGACTATTTTAGGCCAGACTCAAAACCGCTTGCGGCAGGAGTTGGATTTG
This sequence comes from Patescibacteria group bacterium, assembly GCA_018817715.1. Taxonomy (NCBI): domain Bacteria; species Patescibacteria group bacterium. The sequence continues at coordinate 176,558 of JAHITT010000004.1, read as the reverse complement.
GTCAAGGCTGAATCTGGTAAAAAAACCGACAAAGCTACTTGGCCTGAATATGGCGATAAAGATGATGAAAATGCCGCTGAAGTGGCGACTTTTTCTGATAAGTTGTCTTTAAACAGGGCTTTAGAAGAAACCTTAGAAGATGTGGAGTCAGCTTTACGTAGGATAACGGACGGTAGTTATGGTGTGTGTAAATATTGCCAAACAAAGATTGATGAGCGACGCCTGCGGGCTCGACCAGAATCAAGTTCTTGTGTTGATTGTAAAACCAAATTGTTAAATAAGCTTTAATGATTAAAAGGTCTTTTAGCACCCTGGGAGGGGTTATGGTGTTATTAATAGTTGACCGTTTGATAAAACAAGGGGCAGTAACTCAGCCGATTAAAACGATTGGTCAGAGTTTTTTTTCTTTTGGCTTTTCTCTTAATTCCCAAGGTATTTTTAGTTTGCCTTTGTCTAATTGGTGGTTAGTAATTTTTAATTTATTAATAATAGTTGGTTTGTTGGTTGGTTTATTGAAAATTTGGCCCTTAGACCGGACTTGGTTAACGGCAGGGTTGCTTTTTTTATTGGTGGGTGGGTTAAGTAATTTTTATGATCGTTTATTTTGGGCTGGCGTAGTGGATTATTGGCATTGGTTTAACTTTTTTTCTTTTAATCTGGCAGATGTTTATTTAATTATTGGTTTAAGTTGTTTGTTAAGAGGGATCAAACAACCTTATGGCAGCTAAAGTATTTACTATCCATGTTTTAGGTCTAGCAGCCAGGTTAATTGAGGTAGAGGCAGATACCTCCAGTCAATTACCAGGTATTTTTATTGTAGGTTTGCCTGACAAGGCGGTTGATGAGGCTAAAGAGAGGGTTCGTTCGGCTTTAAAAAATTCTGATTGTTATTTTCCTAGGACAAAGGTAACAGTAAATTTAGCACCGGCTGATTTAAAAAAAGAAGGCTCCTCTTACGATTTACCCATCGCCTTGGCCTTGCTTTTAGCTAGTGGTCAATTAAAACCAGCGGTTGATTTAAAGAAGCTTTTGTTTATTGGGGAACTGTCTTTGGCTGGTGATTTACGGCCAGTTAAGGGTATTTTGGTTATGGCTCAGGCGGCTCGACGTTTGGGTTTTGATTGTTTGTTGGTACCTCAAGCTAATGCTAAGGAGGCTGCTTTAATAGAAGATATAAAAATTTTAGCTGTTAATAATTTAGCTGAAGTTTTACAGTATTTAACTAGTCGTAAAATTTTATCACCTCAACCTGTTACTAGTTTGAAGCAAAGCAAAGGATTTAATCCTTTGGTTAATTTGGCTGATATTTATGGTCAGGAGCAGGCTAAAAGAGCTTTAGAAATAGCAGCGGCTGGTGGCCATAATTTGTTATTATTTGGGCCGCCTGGTTCAGGTAAAACTTTATTAGCTCGAGCTTTAACTGGTTTGTTGCCTGATTTAGCCAGGCAAGAGGTTTTAGAGGTAACAGCTATTTATAGTGTGGCCGGTTTATTAACCAAGGAGGAGCCTTTGGTTTATTTAAGACCTTGTCGGTCGCCCCATCATACTGCTTCAGAAATATCTTTAATCGGTGGTGGTACTGCCCTGCGGCCAGGTGAAATATCATTAGCTCATCGAGGAGTACTTTTTTTGGATGAGTTACCAGAATTTCCTCGATCGGTTTTAGAAAGTTTGCGCCAACCTTTGGAAGAGGGTTGGGTAACAATTTCTCGGGCCAGCGGTAGTGTAAAATTTCCAGCCAGATTTATTTTAATAGCCGCCCTTAATCCTTGTCCTTGTGGTTTTGCTGGTGATCCCAAAAAAGATTGCCAATGTACTGTCAATCAAATTTATCGTTATCAAAGACGGCTGTCTGGCCCGTTGTTGGACCGGTTTGATTTACATATTATGGTACCGCGCTTACCTTATTCTAAAATGGCGGCAGCTGAAGGGGGTGAAAATAGTTCAATTGTTCAACAAAGAGTAATTTTGGCCAGGCAAAAACAATTACTTAGGTTTAACAACTCGGCAGTTCAACTTAATAGCACTATGTCTAATCAGGATTTAAAAAAGTGGATTAATTTAGAATCAGGCAGTTCTCTTTTATTAAAACAAGCTATGGAGCGTTGGCAGCTTTCTGGTCGGTCTTATCATCGTTTGCTTAAAGTAGCGCGGACGATTGCCGATTTGGCCGGATCAGCTGAAGTTAGAACAAACCATTTGGCTGAGGCCTTGCAATATCGCCCGCGCGCTAATTTTAATTAGCGGGTGTAACTTAAAGGATTAAGACGTCGGCCGTTTAAGCGCACTTCAAAATGAATATGTGGTCCAGTAGAACGGCCGGTGGACCCCATAGCGGCAATCTCTTGGCCGCGGTTTACTTTTTCTCCAACCGATACGAATAGTTTGCTATTGTGTCCGTATAATGTTTGTAATCCGCCACCGTGGTCAATAATTATGTAATAACCGTAGCCGCCTCGATTCCAACCAGCCACCGTAACAACACCGTCTTCGGCAGCGTAAAGTGGGGTGCCTACTTTATCAGCAATATCTAAACCAGTGTGTCGCCAGCTATAATATTGAGTAATTTTTCGTCTAACAGTCGGCCATTGTAATTTAGTGTTACTAATAGAAGCACTACTGCCTGACGGTTGGAGATTGTTTTGTCCGGGTTGGCTGGCTACCACTGGGCTGGTTCTGATTGTTAGGGGCTGGGCACCCGGTATAATGATGTTTTGGCCAATGGTTAATTTGTTACCCACAGGATTAGCTTCAGTAATGGCATCAATGGAAACTCGATAACGGCTGGCAATGGCTGATAAAGTGTCACCCGATCGTATTTTGTAACTTAGGCCATTAATTGGCAAAATTGTTATGTTTTGTCCGGGCCTAATTAGGCTGCCACTTCTTAGATTATTTTCCCATAATAAAGTGTTAAGGCTTAAACCGAATTTTTTGGCTATACTGGCCAAGGTGTCACCGGTTTCAACTGTGTATTTTTCAATTTCTTGTCGTTTGGCTACACTAATTTGGGAGTGAATAATATTGGGTTTCAAAATAGAAGTGCCATTTATTAAAGTTATAGGCAGATCAGTTGGAATACCAACGCCTCTTTCTGTATTATCAGCTTTAAGTTGCAGACTATTTTGGCTGGGGGGGAGGATGCCAGGCGTATTATCATCTATGATGGTACCGTCGAATTCATTTTTAATTAAAGGATAAATAAGATTATTTTGCCCAGCGGTTAATTGTCGATTAGTTTGTTTAGCTTGAAGATTATTAAGACTAATTAATAAACCGCCACAGATTAAAGCAATTAAAATCGTGCGGTGACTTCTTAAAACCAGTCTTAAATTAAAATTTAATTGGCCTTGGCGTAATTTTCTGTGCCAACGTAGGTAAAAATCATACGGCCAGACAACCAAAAAACGCCAGATGGCTTGACCGACTGGTTGGGAGATAATTTTTATTAAGGTGGTTAGCAAGCTAAATGGTTTCTTAAGCCAGGGGCTTATTTTTTTTAAAAGCCAGGCGACTTGCTTAACCTTATGCCAGATTATTATGATTAAATGTTTACTAATAGTATTAACCCTTTTACCGTTTGATTACAGCGGTTTGTTCAAAAATAAAAGGCCGATTTTCCGACCGTTTCACCAAGCGGTTTAAAGTAAACAAGTGAACTATAACATAACATTTTTAAGGCTTTAGGTCAAAGTAACCAAACAAGAATTAGAATTAAAGGGTGCGAATTATTAATTGTCATCATAAGACGGTTTAACTCAATTTGTAATTTCTGATTTTATTTTTTTGTCTTGTCTTAAGTGGTTTTAAGATGCTAGCATTATATCAGCCTTAAGTAGTTAACAGCTTATAGTTTTTATGGCTAAGTATGATCATCAACTAGTTGAAGACAAGTGGCAGAAAATCTGGCAAACTAATAATTATTATCAGGCGGACAACAGTTCAGTTAAACCCAAAAAGTATATTTTGGATATGTTCCCTTATCCGTCTGGAGCCGGTTTGCATGTTGGGCACGTGGAAAGTTATACGGCGGCTGATATTATTAGCCGTTATTTTCGACTTAAAGGTTTTGAAGTCTTGCATCCGATGGGTTGGGATTCTTTTGGTTTGCCGGCCGAAAATTACGCTATTAAAAAAAAGATTCATCCTAAGTTAGTAACGGAACAAAATATTAATCGTTTTCGTCAGCAGTTAAAGCGTTTGGGTTGTTCTTATGATTGGTCCAGGGAAGTTGCTACTTCTGATCCTCAGTATTACCGCTGGACACAATGGATTTTTTTAAAACTTTTTGCCCAGCAATTAGCCTATCAGGCGGTCGTGCCGATTAATTGGTGTCCTTCTTGTCAGACTGGTTTGGCCAATGAGGAAGTAATTGATGGTGCTTGTGAACGTTGTCAGACAATTATTATAAAAAAACAAAAAAAACAGTGGCTGTTAAAAATTACCGATTATGCCGATCGCTTGTTGGCCGATTTAGATTCTTTGACCTGGCCAACAAAAATAAAAACTATGCAGGCCAATTGGATTGGTCGTTCAGTCGGGGCTTATATTAAATTTAAATTAGTAGATGATGATTTTTTTATTTCAGTTTTTTCTACTAGGTCAGATACTTTATTTGGAGTTACTTATTTGGTAGTAGCTCCGGAATATGCTCAATTGGATAAATTAATAAAATTGGAACAACGGAGTGAGGTTGGGCGTTATGTGGAAAAAGTAAAAACCGTTAGTGAGTATGATCGGGCTGATTTTAAAAGAAAAAAAACCGGAGTTTTTACGGGTAGTTATGCTATTAATCCAGCCACTAATGAACCAGTGCCTATTTGGGTAGCGGATTATGTTTTAGCTTCTTATGGTACTGGAGCAGTTATGGCTGTGCCGGCTCATGATGAAAGAGATTTTGCTTTTGCTCAAAAATTTGGTTTACCAGAAAGAGTAGTCATTGTGCCAGATTCTTCAGTGCGTCAAGCTGCCCGCAAGGCTTATTTAGGTGAGGGTCGCCTGGTTGACTCTGGACAATTTACTCGTTTATCTTCCGAGCAGGCTAGAAAGCAAATAACTGATTGGTTAAAAAAACAAAATTTAGGTCAACCAGCTGTTAATTATAAACTTAAAGATTGGTTATTTTCTCGTCAGCGTTATTGGGGTGAACCTATTCCTATAATTCATTGTTTATCTTGCGGAGCCGTACCAGTGCCAGTTGAGGATTTACCAGTAACTTTGCCCGAGGTAGAATTTTATCAGCCGTCGGGTACTGGCGAATCGCCTTTGGCCACAATTACTGACTGGGTTGAGACAGTTTGCCCTAAATGTGGTAAGTCAGCTAAACGGGAAACAGATACCATGCCGCAATGGGCGGGCTCTTCTTGGTATTGGTTAAGATTTTGTGATCCTAATAATTCTCAGGAGCTTTTTGATTCCCAAGCAGTTTCTAAGTGGGCGCCAGTTGATATTTATGTAGGTGGTGCTGAGCACGCCGTTTTGCATTTATTATATGCTAGGTTCTGGCATAAAGTTTTGTATGATCAGGGTTTGGTTAATCATCAAGAACCTTTTTTACGTCTAGTAAATCAAGGAATAATTTTAGCGGCTGATGGACGTAAAATGTCTAAAAGTTTTGATAATGTTGTTAACCCTGATGAAGTCATTGAACAATGGGGCGCTGATTGTTTACGTTTGTTTGAAATGTTTTTAGGTCCTTTGGAGGATGCTAAACCTTGGCAAGAACGGGGAATTGTTGGTTTAAGAAGATTTTTAGAAAAGATTTGGAACTTGGGCAATAATTTATTGCCTAAAGAAATAGTGCCAACAGATTTAGCGGATCAATCAGCCGAATTCAAGTGGCAATTGAATTTAACCATAAAGAAAACAACCGAAGATATAGAGTCGTTTCGTTTTAATACAGCTATTAGTGGTTTAATGGAGTTTACTAATTATTTAACAGAAGATAAAAATAATTTATTAAACAATCGTTTGGAAGGTTTTAAAAATCTTTTGATTTTGCTTTATCCGTTGGCACCGCATATTACCAGTGAATTATGGCAATTGAGTCAGAGTCAGTTTAAGTGGGTTGGTTCTTTGGCTGAGCAGGTGTGGCCAACCTATCAGGCAGCTGCTTTACAAACATTAACCACGGTTTTAGCCATTCAGGTTAATGGTAAATTAAGAGGGCAATTAAATTGTTCCGTTAGTTTATCTAAAGAAGAAATAATTAATCAGGCTAAGGTTTTGCCGGGTGTACAAAAATATTTAGCCAACCAAACAATCAAAAAAACAATTTATGTGGCTGATAAAATAGTAAATTTTGTAATTGATTAATGGTTGAGGGTTAAATTTATGGAATTTTTTTCCAAAACTGATTTAGATATACTTAAGCTGGTGAGTTTATTTAAAAAAGGGCAAGTGGTGGCTGGTCCAACAGAAACAGCTTACGGTTTATTGGCCGATGCCACCAATCAAGCAGCTCTTAAAAAAATTTTTTATATTAAAGGTCGTCCCGCCCATAAACCCTGTCCAGTGGTCGTGGCGACTTTGGCCATGGCCAAAAAATGGGCTGATTTTGATAGTTTGTCTTTAAAATTAGCTCAAGCTTTTTGGCCAGGACCTTTAACTTTGGTTTTACCCACCCAGCAGTCTTTTTGGCCAGCTCGGCTGTTAGCTGGTCAAGCAGAAATTGGTTTGCGTTTAACTAGTTCCTCTTGGTTACGTAAATTATCTGGAAGCTTAGGTCGTCCTGTAACCGCCACTTCAGCTAATTTGTCGGGACAACCTGTTTTATATGATTATAAGGAAGTAGCTAAACAGTTGGCGCCTAATAATTTAAAGTATTTAGTCGCTAGTCGACGTTTACCAATTAGGCCAGTTTCCACGGTAGTTAGAGTACGTAAAGGTCACTTACGAGTTTTAAGGAGGGGGGCTATTTCCTTAGCCAGAATAGAGGATGTGATAAGATATAAGTAACTAAAATTTTAATTCCCAATATTAAATTACAAATTTACAATCAATACTTAATAGCCAAATTAATTAATTTGGTAGTAAGTAGTTCGGGAATTTATTTATAGCTGTAGATTATTTAAGTTTTAAGGTTTAGGATTTTACTTTTATTATGCTTCATCAATTTGCTTTAAGTTTTGGTCGTTTATTTCCTAAACGTTTAGCCAGGCAGGTTAAGGAACTTTATTTGGCTACTATTTTACAATCATTGGCTTTGGCCATGATTATTATTTTTGAACCGATTTATTTGTGGCAACAAGGACTGGGGCTTAAAGGAATATTGATTTTTTATCTAGCGGTTTATGTTTTATATGTTTTGATTATGCCGCTGGGAGCCAAACTGGCCAATCGTTTTGGCTATGAAACATCAATTGCTTTATCAACTGTTAGTCAAGCAATTTATTTATTGACTTTGTTTCTGTCGGCTTGGTCTTGGTGGTGGTTGGTTATTACGGTGGTGGCTTATGCCGGACAAAAGAGTTTATATTGGCCGGCTTATCATGCAGATTTTGCCCATAATTCCGATTCTGCTGAACAAGGTAAGGAATTGAGTGGGTTGTCGGTTTGTATAGCCTTGGTTTATGTACTGGGTCCTTTATTGGCCGGTTTGTTGTTAACCTTTTTTTCTTGGTTGTGGCTTTTTATAATTGGTAGTTTTATTTTATTGTTGTCTAATTGGCCCCTGTTGCGTACTAAAGAGATTTTTAAACCAACGGATTTTTCTTATTGGGATACTTATAAACAAGTTTTTGGTCGGCAAAATTGGCGGCGTTTATTAGCTTATATTGGGTTTGGTGAAGAGCTTATTGTTATGGTGCTTTGGCCGGTTTTTATAGCTGTTGTTTTAGTTAATTATGCGGAAATCGGTGCGGTGGTAGCCGCTTCGACGTTAGTTATGGCTTTAGTTACTTTGTATATTGGTAAATTAAGTGACGAGCAAGATGCGGGAAAAGTTTTACGTTTATCGGTGTTAGTTTATTTTTTAAGCTGGTTGGGTCGACTGGCCACCCGTTTACCTTTTTCGGTTTTTGTGGTGGATGCTTGGTCGAGGGTGTCTAAAAATGCTGTGATTATTCCTTTAATGTCTATTACTTATCGTCGATCAAAACTGACTTCGGTTATGGCCGGAGGTGTTTTTTTTGAAATGAGTTTATCGGTTGGCAAAATCGTAGCCGCCTTAATACTTTTAGCGATTTTTAGTTTTGGTGAATCTTGGACAGCCGCTTGGTTAACTGGCGCCGCTATGTCATTACTTTATTTGCTGTTAAAGTAGTTTGTGTTTTAAATTTTTTATTCCATTATGTTACCTGATAATTTGTTAAAGTGGACTAAAGTTTTGATTGCTAAATATCAACTTAAACCTGGTCGTCGTTTGGGACAACATTTTTTAATTGATCGGTCGGTTATTGAAGAAGTTTTAACAGTGGCTGATTTAAAACCCAATCAAGCGGTTTTAGAAGTTGGTGGCGGTTTCGGCACTTTAACTTTATTTTTGTTAGAGAAGAAAGTTAATTTGACAGTTGTGGAATTAGATAAAAAATTAGCAAGCATTTTAGAGGGTTATAAAAAATTTAGTACTAACTTTAAGGTAGTAGAGGCTGATATATTAAAAATTAGTGATACTGAATTAAAACAAGCTCTTAATTTATCAATTAACCAGTCTTGGTTTTTATTGGCTAATTTACCTTACGAAATATCCGGTGCCTTTTTACGTCGATTTTTGTCAGGTAGTTTTAAACCCAGTAGGATGGTTTTGCTTTTACAAAAGGAAGTGGCGGATAGATTAGCAGCCAAACCTGGCCAATTAAGCTTGTTGGGTTTGCAAGCTCAACTTAATGCCCAGGTACAAGTGTTTAAGAAAGTTACCCCAGCCGCATTTTTACCGCCACCCAAAGTGGGATCAGCTGTGGTTAGGCTGGATATTAAATCTGCTGAGGACAAGACTAAATTATTAGCCGGTTTATCAGAAGATTTTTTTTGGCGAGTAGCTAAAACAGCTTTTACTACCAAACGTAAGCAATTAGTAGGTAGTTTAAGCGCTGGTTTAGCTTTAGATAGAGCTTTTATCACTCAAGCTCTTCATAAAGTTAATTTAAAAACAACTGCTCGCCCTCAAGAATTATCTTTGGAGCAGTGGATTGGGCTATCTAAGGAGTTAGTTATTCGGTTTTTATAAAACATTTTTTTACTCTTGAAGCTGGATTTTTGTTTTTGAAGGCTTTTGACATTTGGGTGTTGATGTGATATAATTCAGATATCTTTTAGAGTATTTTTTGTTTTGAGATTTAGCTAATTCCAAATCTTTTCAAAAAATTATTTTTTAAAACAATGGCCGAGCAAGATATTTCCGAAATAAACGGGCCGACTGGGCATAATTGGGGTTTGGCCACCATAGCTTTATTGGCAGTAGTTTTCGGAGTTTGGCAGATTAGTAATTCAATAAAATTGCCCTTTGCACCCAAAATTTACAATGACGATAGTCAAATGACAGTAGCTAATGAAACGGTTTTACGGGCTAGTGATACGGATGGTGATGGTTTGTCTGATTATGAGGAAATAAATTTTTACCGGACTAGTCTTTATTTAAAAGATACTGATTCAGATGGTTTAGATGACAAAGCGGAAGTGGATAATGGTAGTGATCCTAATTGTCCTCAAGGTCAGGATTGTTTAAAATTTGTGGCTCCAGTTAGCCAATCAGAAACCGCTGGTTATGATGTTGAAGCAGCGCCCAGTCCCGAGGAAATTAGGCAAATGCTTAAGAATAACGGCGCCACTGATGAAATGTTGGCTAAATATAATGACCAAACATTAATTAATATTTATCAGCAAGTGGCTGGTGAAAATAAAGCAACTACAGGGTCAGCCGGAGCTTTAGATACCAGTCTTCAGTTAACGGATCAAGAAAAAGAGCTTTTACAAAAAATGTCCGGTGCTGAATTAAGGCAGTTTTTAATAGCTGGCGGCGCCGATGCTAAGGAATTAGATATAATAGATGACACTACTTTGCAGGCTACGGTTAAACAGTTATTTGGTTTTTAATTAAATTAAACCATGTTTAAACACTCCCTTTGGGAAACACTCAAAAAAATAGCAACAATTTTTGCCATAATTTTTGTTTTGTTGGGAGGTTTTACCTTAACAGCTCGGCCTGCTCAGGCGATTCCAGTATCAGATATTTTGGGTGCCCCAATAAAATTAGCTAATTTTATTTGGGAAAAGGTTCAGTCAGCTGTTAGTTGGACTTTGGAACATGGGGCAGCTATTGGTTTTAGGAATGCTGCCCGGACTTTTACGCAAAAAATAGCTTATGATGCGGCTGTAATGTTGGCTTCGGGTGGTACTGGTCAAACTCCGCTTTTTACTTGGAAAAATTTAGGGCAATCAGTTAAGGATGCTGGTGATGCGGCGGCGGGAGATTTTTTAGATGGTATAACCAGTGGCGACGCCTGGGGTAATTTTAATGTTTGTCAGCCAAGTGGCCCGGGCGCTCCTTCGGTTAAGTTAATTATTGGCTTAACAGCTTTTCAAGAGCAAAAACCGCCAGTACCTAAGTGTACCTTAAGCCAATTAAGAAATAATTGGGACAAAGCTTTGAATGATCCAATAGAGCGTAAGAATTTTTTAAAGAATTTTAAAGTTTCTTTAGATCCCAAGCAACATGATTTGGGTGTATCCTTAAATATTCAGCAAAATTTAATTAAAGATGTTAATACTAAAAAAGAACTGGCTAAATTAGAGCAAACATCTAATCAGGGTTACAAAGATATAGTTCAATCTATTACTGGTTTTATTAAAACACCGGCTCGTAGTGTGGCTAATACTAAGGACTGGTCGTTTCAGCAAGCTTTGGCCGAGCCTTTAGTGTTTACTGGCGATATTATGGCTGATGCTTTGGGAACTTTTACTAATACCTTAGCCGCCCGTTTATTAAAAAGATTAATGGAAGGAGAAATACCTAATCCGGCTTCTATTGGTAAGGGTTCAATTTTTGCCGCTGAATTCGGTAGCGGTACTGATTACGCCACAAAAATTAATACTTTAATTGCTATGCCGCAGATAGTTGGTGGTGAAGCAATTGATGTCATAAGTGAATTTTCCAATTGTCCACAAAATCAGGATTATGCAGCGCTTAATAATTGTACAATTGATTCCAAGTTCGAAAGAGCCTTACGTCAGGCTCAAGAAGGTAAAGCAGTAACGGTTCAGGAAGCCGTGGACGCTGGATTGCTTAATGGTAATTGGGTGTTTAAATTGGACAGGCCGCGTAATATTAGAACACCGGATGCTTGGTATCTTTCAGATATTAAAAAATTACGTTTGGCCAGGATTTTGCCTTTGGGTTGGGAATTGGCTACGCAAAAAGTTGGCTCACGGGGTGTTACCTTGAATGAAGTCTTATCTAATTTTGGCCAACCTTATTTAAATAACGACGTTAATCAAACCAACCCTTATTATCATTTAATAGATCCTAATTGGATTATTAAAGCCCCTTTGGCCCAGTGTCGTTTGCAAGGCTCCGGGCAAATATTGGAACAACAGGGTTCTAATCGTCAGGATATTTGTGTGGATACGCAGAACTGTGTGGTGGAAAATCCTGATGGAACTTGCGCTTCTTGGGGTTATTGTACTAAAGAAAAAAATGTTTGGCGTTTAGGTGGCGACAGTTGTGAATTCCCCAGGGATTCTGGTCAGGCGCCTTTTGCTTCTTGCCAAACTTTTTCTTCTAGCGGTGGCGGTTCGGCTTCTTACTTAACTAATTCTTTAGCCAGTTTTAATGATGGTAATTGTACTGGTGCAACTGGTTGTAAGTGGTATTCCACGGCTTTTAATTCTTTGGATACTTCTTTAGGCCGGTATGATTTAAATAGTCGTTTGTATGCCAAGAATATAGATCGTTATTCTTGTTCGTCTAATGACGAAGGTTGTACGGCTTTACTTCGTTTAAGTAATATTTCAACTAGTTTAACTGCTGCCGGGGCTAATCCGGTGGAAAAAGTGGTTAATCAGGTGACAAGTCAGTCAGGTCAGGATTATTCAACCTATGCCACAACAGCTGAAGTTTATTTAAAACAGGCGCCCGATTATTTAAAGTGTTATGACAATGATTTAAAAAATGATTCCCCAGAGTGTGCTAAATATATAGGTTGGTGTGCGGCTGGTGAAGTTGGTTGTGAGCTTTATACACCGTTGGATGGCACACCGGCCGTGCCCGGTCAACCGCATCCGGATTATACTTGTCCGGGGGAGTGCGTGGGTTATCAGGCTTATGAACAACAGCCAACCAAGCTTAATCCGTCAGATAAATCAGTTAAATATTTTATAACAAAAACTGCTCAAACTTGTCCGGCTGAGGCGGTGGGTTGTAGTGAGTTTACTAATGTTGGTTTAGGTGAACAAAAAGAATATTTTACCGAACTTAGGCAGTGTGTTCAGCCGGGGGAGGGTGATAGGACATATTATACTTGGGTTGGTTCAGATTTAACTGGTTATCAACTTAAGGCTTGGCAATTAAAATTCGAGGCCACCGGCCCAGTAACTACGGATAATTCAGGAGATTGTCGGTTAAGTGGTAGTTGGCCAACCAGTAATCCAGATTGTAAACAATTATACGCTTCTGATGGCCAGGTTTATTATCGTTTGGCTTCTAAAACAGTTACCGCTTCCAGTAGTTGTACACGTTATCGAAAAACCGAAGGCAATCAAGTTGATTGTTTAGCCACAGGGGGTAATTGGGAAAATAACGCTTGTTATTATCGAGCTATACCACAGGAGGGTAAAAAATGTTCTGTGCAATATAATGGTTGCCGTGAGTATAAAGGCCCTAATGCTAATAGTGTAAAATTAGTTTTTCCTTTATCTACTTTTGGCGATAAGGATTCCACAGCTCGTGTAACTTATGATGCAGCACCTTCTAGTGGCTGGTATTCAGGTACGCCATCTAACGAGTCTACTTCAGCTTTTGGACATTCCTATGATTCGGGTACGGATGGAGCAATTTATAAAGATGTCGTTGGTTCGGCAGTTTTAGGCCAACAGTATTTAGTGTCTGTTTGGGCCAAAAAAAGCAGTTTGGGTTTGGCGGAGACTAGCAGTCAAGTTCCGGCAGTTACTTTAACAACCAACTTGCCGGCTAAAGTTAGCTGGTCTAACCAATTGGTTAATTCTTTAATTAAGGCCAATAAATTAGCTTGGCAAAATTTATTTGGCAATTGGACTTTTATTAGCGAAGCCATTGCTCAAACCGCCACCGTAGCTTTGCAGGCTAGTCCGTCGGTTTTTGATAATACTGGTTTTGCTAATGCTTTTTCTACCAATTTAAGCTGGTCAGCCTCCACTACAGCCACGGACGCTATTACTGTTAATATTCCTGGTGTTTTAAGTACTTCTTTTAAGGCCGACAGTCGTTGTTTTTATGCCGGTTCTAAGACCGATAATCCTTGTACTAATAATGATGCTTGTCGTGATTTAACGCCGGCTTGTGTGCCGCAGGATTTTAAATGTACTAGCGGTTTAAATATAAATAAAACTTGTTCGCCGACAGACAATAATTTTTGTCAGCAACCCACAGCTACTTGTAATTCTGTTGATTATAAATGTGTAGGTGGGCCTTATAACGATAGCGCTTGTAATATAGCTAATGGTAATAGTGACTGTCGGAATACCACCGCCACCTGTGTGGATAATAAGTGTTCCAATAATAATGCCATTGCTTGCGTAGGAACCGATACTACTCCTTGTCGTAGTACTACGGCTCTTTGTCAAGCAACTAAAAAGATTTGTTCTAACGAAAATACCAAAATTTGTTCTTTGGATAGCGACTGTCGTTATCCTAGTGCCCAATGTTTATCCACTGTTAGTAAATGTGATTCTGGTTTTAAGTCTGGTCAGGTTTGTGGTGTTAAAGATGATTGTATAGATAAGACACCGGTTTGTCAGTCAGCTCCCACTGGACCCAAATCAGGTACCATTAATGTTAATTTACCCACGCAAAGTTTTAGCGATGGTTATACTTTACCGATTTCTAAAACTTATGATTTAACAGTAGTTTATAATGGTACAACGACTGTTAATCGGCAGGCGCCAGTTCAAGTAAATAACCCACCAGGTAAATTTAATATTACAGTACCGGTCGACGGTTCTAGTAATCAGGTTTTAAGCCCAACTATTCAATGGACGAGTTCTTTACGGGCTAACAAGTATGATATTTCTATAACTGGTGGTACAGCTTATAGTACTACAACTACAGCTACCAGTTTTACTGTACCTGGTAATATTTTATCAGCCAATACTAATTATACAGTTAGGGTAATAGCTAAAAATGATAGTTCTAAAACAGAAGAAAAAACTATTACTTTTACTACCGGTTCTTTGGCTGCTAAACCGTTTGATATTTATTCACCAGCCGATGATCCAACCACACCTGAGGACGAAAAAAAGAGCATGCCCTTACCCTTTACTGTTGCTTGGGGAGCTTCCAGCGACGCTGTTAATTATTTAGTAATTATTGAACAACCTTATGGCACGCCAGTTATTTGGCGCGCTTTAGCCAAAACGGAATTGACTATGCCGGTTAATGTTGGAGCAATTAAATTAGGTCAGGCTACTAAAATTAGGGTGGTGGCTTACAATAGCGCTGGCACGCCAACGGAAAGAGCTATTGAATTTATTACTCAGGTGCCACCGCAGGCTTTTGCTACGGTAGATCCGCACGGCAGTCAGGACAATTACGCTAAAGTGAATACTAATAATCCGGTTTTGACTTGGCAGCGGGCCAATTATGCTGATAAGTATGATGTTCAATTGATGCACTATGACGATAAATCAACTTTAGCTGATGGTTGGCAAGAAATTGGCCGAAAAAATGATGTTGATAGATTTACTTTAAGTTTGCCCGTGGCTGGGTTAGCAGCAAGTGATTTTATCGGTTTAGAGCCAGGCCGTACTTATGCTTGGCGAGTAACGGCTAAAAATTTGGCTGGTCAAACAATTAGTGATGGGGGTAAATTTTCTTACTTTTTAGTAGATACTTTTGTTGCCCAGGCGGGTTCTGGCACTGGTTTCTTTTCTTTACCTAAAGATGTTGGTTCTAATAAAAATATTCAATTACCAATTGCGCCTACTGGTTTAACCGCCAGTTTAGCGATTTGTTCGGGCGATTGTCCTAGCGGTCAATATAAGGCTACTTTAAATTGGCAAGATAGTAGTGATAATGAAACTGGTTTTACTGTTTATCGGGGCGATAATGGTCGGGCCGTTAAACTTATTCAAGTATTGCCCAATGCCGGCGCGGTTAGTTTTCCGGATTTAGGAGTAGATCCTGTTGATGGTCAAAACAAAGGTTTAAGTTTGGATGGTCGGTTTGTTTATCAGGTTAGGGCTTATAATAGTGGTGGTGAATCCAAAGGTTTAACAACTGTTGTTAGTACCCCACGTACACCTACTACCCCCCCTGGCACTGGGTCGGGTGATCCTGTGGTCACCAACCAAGGCACGGTTTATTTAAAAATGACTTTGAATGGTCAGCCAGTGGCTGGTGGTGGAGCTTACAGTTTAAATAACAATACGGCTGGTAGTAATATTCCCATAACTGGTTTAGTAATACGTTCCAATCAGCCATCAGGAGATTTTAATTTTATTTGGCGTTCAGGTAATCCAGTAGGCACTAGTGGTGCCACAGTTTATTCCGTAGAAGCTAATCCCGGTGGTAGCCAGACTTGTATTGGTAATGATTGTGGACCAGTTAATGGTATTTTGACTGACAACGGATCTTTAACTTATACAGTTAATTATGTTAGTGCGGCCGAATCCAGTTTGAATCCTCAAGCAACTATTAATTTTAATTTACCAGCTTCCGAACTAACTAATGATTGGCAACTTTATACTATTGGACCAGTTACTTTACCAACCAGTGCCAATATTAGCCAAGGTGTCAGGGTGCAATTGGCCGCGGCCGGTGTAAGATTTGTGGCTGATAATATTGCTGTGCAAGAAGTTGGTGACCGGTTCTTTTTGAAAAAAGATTCTTGGACTACGCCGACAAGCTGTCAGCCTAACGGCGATCAATTAAAATATTTAGGTTGCCGATCTTATAAAGATAGGCAGAATCGAGCCTATTCTTTTACTGGTTTTTCTAAATTGTGCCGTCAAGAAGCTGTTGGTTGTGAAGCTTTGGTCGACACTAAAAATTCTCTAAGTCCTCAATTGCAAACAGTTACCGTAGGCGGGCAGACTGTCACCACAGCTAAAGATCAGGTGGTTTACCGTATTTATGATCGGACTAAACAGTGTTCGGCACAAATGCAATCTTGCCAAAGATTGGGTGAACCGAGTTTTACGGCTGCTGGATTTTTGCAGGGTTGGTCAGATAAATTTATGCGTTTAGATCCGGATAATTTTGCCGCTGGACCAACTTCACCTCTTTGTTCTAAAGAACAAGATCGTTGTCAGGAATATAAAGCTGGTAATAGTACTTATTATTTTAAAGATCCTGGTTCTAGAACTTGTGAATATAAACAACTTCGGGCTGGCCAATCTTATGATTGGTACAAGACTGGCACAACCGAGCCTTGTAATCTTTTGATTAATGGTAGTTTTGAAAATTTTGCCGGTATAAGTGGCCTGAAGGGTTCTGGTCAAATAAACGATAATACTCAAGATTATTTTGTCGGCTGGGAAAGAAATGGCGCCGGTCAAGAAGATGGTAAGGGTCAGTTATACGCTCAAGGATCCTTAAACGGTCAATATTGGGGTGGTAGTTTGCTTAAGGTTAAAGCCACTTCAGATCAGCAATATTCTGGCGTTTGGTCCTCCCATGTGACAGTGGAACCTAAAAACCAAGAAAGATTATTCTTAGTTTCCGCTCAAATTTATTTACCCAAGGAAGAAGTTCTGCAGGGTAGTTGGTCTTTGTCTAGGCACGCTTATCCCAAAGTCGGTACGGGTTGCGGTGGGGGTACTTGTCATCATTATGAGATGGTGGCTGGTAATCCAACAATTGTAGTCACTGATCCTAAAGGAGTTTGGCTCAATCGAACTTATATTATAAAAACTAAGCCTAATATTGATACCTTATCAGTTGGTTTAATAACTAACGAAGGTAGTTTACGTCAAACTAGCACTGTTTATGTGGATGATGTTCGTTTATTAGAATTGCCTAATAGTTTAACTAATGATCAAGCTAAGGAGTTTTTGGCTGTGCCTTATGCTTATACTTGTCCAGCTGAAGCTTCGTCTTGCAAAGCTTTCCAGGACAATACTTTAACCAACCGGACTTATTATTATTTGGATAATGGTAAATTGGATCGTTCCACTTGCGGTGGTAAAGTTGGTGAAAAAGATGGTTGTTTGTTAGTAACCGATTTGTCACTGGGTGGCGATTTAGCTTGGTCTGCTCCTTTAACTTATGAACAAAGTCGTAGCCAAGATAATGCTCAGGTAGCACCCTTAGCGCCTCGTGGGGTTTGTTCTAGTGAGCCTAGTCGTTCTTGTCAAAAAACTGCTGATTGTTTAGGTGACAATGTTTATTGTTCGTTTACTCAAGGTCAACAACCTAGTGCTAATACTATCTTAAAAGTTCAGCGTGATCGGGTTTGTGCTGAGTGGTTAAGTTGTCAGACTAGCACGACCATTACCGATTCGGCTGGCAAGCCTCGGGAATTATGTTATTCTTTGGGTCGTTGTAATCAGGCTAGTAGTGGCAATGCGGCTGGCGGTTGTGGTAATTGGTTAGAACCGCAGTCAGAACAGCATCCTTTGGATGAAGCGGATTATATCGGGCGGAACACCACTTGGGCTGGCCAGGATTACACTGGCTATTCTATACCAGGTTTGTGTTCTTTAGATGCTATTAATTCCAGTTCAGCTTGTGCAGTTTCTTTGGCTAGCACCAAAGCTTGTCGCTTATATCCCGAGCCCGACGCCCCCTTCCCAGCTAATGTGGCTACTTGGAATTCAGAAAGCAAAGAAGCTAAATTAATGAGCCGGGCGCCTGGTTATAAAGACGCTAATGTTTGTCAGCCAAGTACTGATCCAGATGAAAATTGTGAGTGCGCTTATCAACGGGCGGTTTATAAGAATGGTGAAACTAGGTTTTATAATTATCGTAGCCAGCCTACTGACCCGATTAATCCGGTAGGTGAGGTTTGTGCTGGTTCTTTATCTGGCAGCGAACCTTGTCTAGAAGCCAAGCAGGAGCAAAGCGCCTTAAAACAAATAACTTTTGCTCAAGGGTTAAAGGGTTATTGTTTAGAAAAAGATTCAGCTCGCAAAATAAATAACGGCGCCGATGACGCTTGTTTAACTTGGCTACCGATAGATGTGGTACAAGGTGAAGTTTCTATTTATGATGATAGGCCTAAAGCCGGTTTTGTGTCACCAGGTAATCAGGCTATGTATTATTGTGCCGCTGCTCGTGGTTTGGCTCAGACAACTTCTAAGCAGAGTCAGCTTTATTATTTGGATAATCCTCAGCCGATTACTTTTCTTCCCGAGAACGCTCGGTCGGTTCAGGGTGTACCATTAGCGCCTAGTGATGTGGTAACTGGCCCAACTACTGATTGTTTATATAGTCCGAATGCTAGCACGGCTTGGGATGGTAAAGATAAGGTGTGTCCCAATGTAGGTGGTCAGTCATTTAGCCTTTTCGGCTTAACGGGAATTTTTTCTCCAGCTAAGACTGGTCAACCTTTTGCACCATTAATAATTTCCGGTAAAGTGGATTATGAAATGTCTTTTGCTTTAAGTTTGGGCGGTTTGGAAAAACAACTGGGTGGTTTAGATGCCATTGAGAGTATAGAAATTGAAGGTCATTTTAGAAAATACGGTCAAACCGATAGTAATAATAAACGCTCACGTTTAATTGTTAGTCGTTATAAATTAAGCGATCAGGTAAATCGTTACAGTTGTGATAGTGATGGTAAGGGTTTGTGTTCTATGACTGCTGTTTTTAATCCTAATGATCCGGATAAGTATTTAACTTTGCGGATTAATGATAAAGATCCAGGTGGGGCGGCCGATTTTTATATAGTTCTTAAATATACCTTGCGAGAGTGGTGTGATGTGGTGGCCCAAGTAGTCAGTTCTAATCCTAATGATGTTATTAATAACAAGGCTCAAACTAATCGGGTTAATGAATTAAGTAATTATGTGGTGCCCCAGGTTGGTTATACTTATGCTACCGCCGGTAGTAAAGCTAATCATTATTTAAATGCACCTTTTGGCGCTTTTGTACCATCTTCCACTACTTTTGAATACACAGGACATTTAGGTCCGGAATTGGAACCGACCAGGGTAATACCAGTAGCTCAATATCAACCTTTAATTAGTAATGAAATTCAGCCTTATGCCCCGGGTGTTTATGGTTGTAGTGGCGCCGGTGGGGGCAGTTGTAGTGGTTGGATGTGTTTAGCTGGTGTGCCAGATAAAGATAATCCTAATATAACAATAAACAAAGATAAATCGTTGTGTGATCCAGCGGCCACTGGCGAAAACAGATTCTGTGGCTATTATGATCCAACGGTTCATTGTGATTCTTCGACTGGCCAACCTTGTCCCACTCAGAAAACTCCTTTTATGTGTACGGGTACCAGCCCAGCCTTAAGTTTGCCAACGAGTAGTATTGGCGGAGTTAATTTAATAAAGAATTTGTTTGTTAAGTTTTACAATACTTTTAATTGGGATACTGCCACAGCCAAATATAAAGCCTTGCCTAAAGATCCTATAACTTTTACTATTCCGATATTTAATATTCCCATAACTTTACCAGGTGGTAGTTTTGATTTAAGCAATCAGACTATTCCGGGCGTAGTGGAACCGCAAGCCCCTGTTATAGCGGGTGTGTCTTTTGATGCTAAAGGTAAAACCATGGGTCAAGATGCTGGTGCTAAAGTAACCGTGTCTTATTCTGGTACCAGTCATACTAGTGAGGATATTATGGGTCAAAGTCCTTTGCCGATTACTTTATCTTTTTATGGTTATAACCCCAATGGTAATCAAATGCCTATCAGATTTGTGGGTGTAGATTGGGGTATTAATGGTGCTTTGGGTAAATCTAGAAATATTGAAGTGGAAGCTTCTTTAAGAAATCATAAACCTATCTGTCAGTCACCCAAGGTTTGTATTGGTACACCCACACCTTGCACTACGGACAAACAATGTGCAAGCGGTAAGACTTGTCTTAACAATCCAGCTTTTAACTTTGGTGATAGTCCCGAAGCTTGTGTGGCCGATCAGGATAATCAAGTAGGTTATTTCTTTTATACTACTACTTATACTTGTAGTGGTAAAAATAATTTAAATTGGGATAGTACTTTGCAGGCTTGTGTTTATAAACCCGGTGTAGCTTTGCGGGACAACTGGGGTTGGTGGGCTAAGGATAATGGACAATATGAAGATAAATTGCCTAGCATTAATACTGGTTTTAATTGGTCAGCTCGGGCTGATTATTATCCTAAACGAATTATTGTTAAGCCCAAGAATTAGAAATTATTTAATTAGTTTCAAAAATAACGCCACTTAAGTGGCGTTATTTATTATTTAGTTTTACTTAGGACGTCTTTTTTGCACTGACGAGAAATGGTGTCCAAAAATAGGAGGGTCGGTTTTAAATATTTGCTTGGAGGAGTTGTTTTGTGGTCAGGGTATTTAGAGGAGTGTTTTTCTTGCTTAAAATATAAAATTATGGTATAATTAAGGTAATAGTGCCTGTCTTTTTTAGTTAAAACTGTGGTATGATAAAAGTGGTTAAGTTAGGCTTTTTAACTTAAAATTTAAGTTTAAAAACTTTAAACTAATTTATGAACCTAGCAAAGGTTTTTACTAAAATAAGCTTAAAAAAAACCGGTTTTTTGCTGGGTTTGGTTTTAATTTTGGGTTTAGGACTTTTTTTGCCAACAACTGCCTCAGCTAATTTTGGTAGCTGGTTAGGACAGAATTTAATACTGCCTTTGGCCGAATTTATTGGTGGTTTAACCGTTACTTTAATTGGCATTTTAATTGGCATAGTTCAATATAATGATTTTATAAATGCTCCGGCCGTAGCTAAGGGCTGGGTAATTATTAGGGATCTAGCCAACATGTTTGTTATCGTGGTGATGTTGGTTATAGCTTTTGCCACAGTTTTTCGCATAGAAGAGTATCAATATAAAAAACTATTAAGTAAACTTTTAATAATGTCGGTGCTGGTTAATTTTTCCAAAATGTTAACCGGTTTTTTTATTGATTTTGCTCAGGTGGTCATGTTGACTTTTGTTAATGGTTTTAAAGAAGCGGCCGCTGGCAATTTGGTGAATGGTTTTCATTTGTCGGAAATGTTTGAATTCTCTAAAAGCAAGACCATTGAAGGAGCTACTCCGAATGAAAACAGTTTTTTTGTGGCCAGTATTTTAGCTCTTATCAGTATAACTGTGGCTATGGTGGTGGTGGCTATTTATTTAGTGGTTTTTTTGGTGCGAATAGCTTTTTTGTGGCTGTTAACTATTATGTCTCCTTTGGCTTTTTTGTTAGCAGCTTTTCCTGGGCAAGCTAAAAAATATTCTTCAGAATGGTGGGAGTATTTTGGTAAATATTTGTCAGCTGGTCCGATTTTAGCTTTTTTTCTATGGTTGGCTTTGTCCATGATGCAAACCTCTAATAATGTTTTGGATTCTTTTGTCGGTCAGAGTGGAAGTGATTATTCTTTTAAAGATGTGCCAGGGGTGGCTATAACCGGCATTGGTCAATCAGAGATTTTACTGTCTTTTATAATTAATATTGTTATTTTGTTGGGTGGTTTGTGGATGACACAAAAATTAGGTGTGGCGGGTGGTAAATTAGCCGGTAGCGCCTTGGCTAAAATGCAGAGTATAGGTTCGTCTATAGTTAAATCGCCGTTTACAGTGGCTAAGGGGGTGGCTGGTTTAGCTGGTAAAGGAGCCAAGGAATTGGGTAGTTATTTGTGGTCAGAAGCTTCCGCTCGTTTAGGTGTACAAGGTTCAATTGAAAAATGGAAGCATGGTTGGGAAGCGGGTAAGCATAAGCGTGAAGAATCACGAGATACTATTCGTCAAAGTGTTTATTCTAAACGTCGGGAAAAAGGCAGTTTTTGGCAAGTATTGGGCTCGCCCGAGCATTTATTTGAACATCAGTGGAATTGGCGTACCTTGGGTAAGGTGGCTACGGGGCATATGGATGAAGTAACAGGTAAAAAAGCTGCTGAACATTATCAACAGCAACAAGAAAAATTGGAGCAAGCTAAGGCATTAGAAGAGCAGTTAAAAATGCGAGATAAAGGAGGTTCTTATAGGGGAGAATTATTAGGAGGTCAAAAATTATTTGAGGAAGAATTGAAGGTTTTTGATGATGATTATAAAATGATTGAGGATGGTCGAAATATTAAACAGGCTCACGTTCATCTCGAATCTTTAAAAAAGGAAATGGCTAATTTTCAAGGGCAAGGTAAGGTCAGTCAGGCTATGGAAAAACAAGAGGAGGCGGATGAGTTATCTAAGTTAATAGATATCATGAGTACTGATTCGGGAAAAGAAAAATTATTACAGAATAATAGGTTGAAATTTTCACAAGCACGAAAAAAATTAGATGATATAAATAAAAAATTGTTATTACCTAATAGTGAATTGGCTGATTTAAAAAACAATGAGCTAAAAGATGATATAGATAAATTATTAATTGAGGCTGATAATTTAGGTCCAGACAAATTAACAAAACAACAAAGACACAGTAGAAAAAAGGAAATTGATAAATTAGAGGAACAAAAAAAAGATGTTATTAAAGATAGAGAAAACCGTCGAACTCAAGAGAAGGTTAAAGGCAGAACACCGCAAGAAATTAATGAATTATTAAAAAAGGATAATGATTTATTAAGAAGAATTGATGAAGATTTGAAAAACTTGAGAAGAAATGACCAACTTACTAAAAAAGAAAAAGACGAGAATATTAAACAAGCATCTATATTAAGGAAAGAGGCGGAAAAGTTGCAAGAAAACTTTAAATCTTCGGCAGTTGGTGCGGGTGAATTAGATGAGCTTAATAGACAAATTAAACAATTAAAAGACGAAGCGGGTGTCTTAGGTAAAAGTGCAGAAAAATTTAGCCCATCAACTGATTATGGTATTAGGCGCGATCAACGTTTGGCTATTAATAAAGAAAAGGGTGATATGACGACAGATAACTGGGAAGAATTATTTAAAATATTTGAAGATGCTGTTCATGTGGGTGATTCTAATCGAGCGGCAGCAGCTGCCTTGAAAGCTACAGAATATGGAAATGAGAATGAATTTTTTAATATGTATGGTTATGATTCAGATGCTGGTGGGTTAAAACAATTTGTTGAGGATATATTTATTAAAAAATTAGGTATGGCTAGGGAGCAAGCTTTGTCCGTCGCTAGTGATATAGCTTATACCGGAGAAGGTGTACAGCACTGGGGTGTAGCTAGGGCTGTTAATGTAAAAAATGGTCGTTTAGAATGGGCTGATGAAGATGAGAGAATGATTGAATGTTTAGCTGAAGTTAGAAAACAGGATTTTGAAAACTTTAGCCGTCGAGCAAATCGTTTGGCTTATGGGCGTGAAGTAATTGAGTATGGTAATTTGCCAGCTGACGCTAGTCGCGAAGAAAAAGCCAAATATTATAGAGAACATCGTAATAGAAAATTCGAATTGAACGATTTTGGTAAAGCTTATATTTTAGAAAATTATTCAAAATATCCTGATATGATGGGTCGAGGTCGTTTTAATGTTAACCTAGCTACTAAAGTTGGTTCTAATAATAATTTAGAAAATTTAGATAATTTAGCCCAAAAAACAGGTATTATTGCTAGAAGTCAGTATGGTCAATTTAAATCAATTATGGGTCGTGTTCGAAATTATGGTACAGGTATGCATGACGAATTTGATGATATTAAAAAAATATTAAAAATCAAATAATACTGTACTAGACTATGGTTACACAAAATATTATAAAGAATATTCCCTTAAGAGACCAACAATTTTTTGAAAGATTGTCTGATTATGCTAACTGGTTGATTGTCCAAGACGATATTGGAACCTCTTATGAATTTTTAAAAAAAATAAAATCAGCTGTGGAACAAGATAAGTCGTTAGATCAATTAACCAAAAATAATTATAATAAAATTATTTGGTTATTGCATGGAGAGTGTTTACCTTTTTTGAATAATGATGAGGTACTAGAATTTTTTCGTCAGGGTTTATCAGTAGTATTAGGAAGTAATGAAATTGATTTATTGGCTAAATTAGAAGCCAAGCTTTTAAGAATTTTAATACACGAAGATAGAGATATTTTAAAGAAAAATTTAAAAGAGGTTTTAGTTAATAGTAGAGCTATTTTTGTGGAAAGTCACGGAGCAAGCGGTTCTTTGCGTACAGTTGGTGATTGGCTTAAAGATTATATTTCAGTGGTTGGTGTGGAGATATCGGATTCTCTTAAGAGGGAGCAATATATGTCCCAAAGAGAATCTTTAAAGAAATTAGACCCAGCTGTTAAAGAGGAGGTAAGAAAGTTATTAGTCTTGTTTGATTATTTAGGGCATTCTTCTTTGACCCCAGAAGGTTTAGAAGAAAAAGGTAGTTTTATAGAAAATGATAAAAAAATAATTTTAGACAAAGGTCAAGTTAGAGAAATACAAGAAGCTGATGCTGGTCCTATAATAAGTAAAATATTACCTAAGAAAGAGTTGAAAGAAGTAAAAATAGAAACATCTAATACTCCTCAAGTTTTAAAATCATCAGCTCCTGCTTTTTTGTTTGACGAGGCTGATGAAAAAGAAGCTGATAAATACCGAGATCAAACTAACGAAACAAAGCAGACCCCAAAAGTACCCCTAGAAGAGAGGCTAAGGGATTTTGCTAAGGAAGTAATAGTTAAGAATAATTTGAGTTTTAAAGATGA
This sequence comes from Patescibacteria group bacterium, assembly GCA_018817715.1. NCBI lineage: Bacteria > Patescibacteria group bacterium. Next base: position 151,661 of record JAHITT010000004.1, on the reverse strand, counting down.
AGTAAATGCTCGGCGCTTTGAATTATTGTTTGTTTCTAGGCTTAAAGAGGTGCGTAATCAAGTAGAGGTTAAGGAATCATTAATGAAGTTGGTAACTGTTGGTGGGTTAGGTCTAAGTGAACCAGTAGCCGATAAAGTAGCCGGTATAATCGAAAAAGCTAAAAAGGATTTTGAATCGCCAATTGTTGATCGTCAATCGTTAAAGATAAATAATAAGCCGGCTAAAATTTCAACTGGCAAACAAGAGATAGATAAATTAATCGCCGCTGAATTGCCAGTAGTTTTACCAGCCAAGCCAGTAGCTTTACCTGTGGTTAAAAAGGTGGAGTCGCCTCAGGCTTCTATAGTTAGGCCGGAAATTACAGTAAAACCAAAAATAGAATTTGTTAAAAAAGAAGATGTTAAGTTAGATCGGCAAAAAGTTTTACAAGAATTAGCCAGGTCGGCTGCCGTTTCTGTTGGTTCGGCTAGTCCGGTTAGTAATAAAAATTCTTCTATTAAATCCGATCAGCCAGTTATTTTAACTAAACCTAAACCGCAACTTACTGATGTTAAAGCGCCGTCTAGACTTTTAGGTCCTTTAGAAGAATTAAAGACCTTGACCTTAGTGGATTTTCGGCGTTTGTCTGTTAAGCCTACAGAGGCTTTGCGTAAGATACAAACTAAAATAGAATTAATTGGTGAAACTTCCATAGCTAAAAAAATTGAAGCTATTCGTTCTTGGCAGGCCTCCGAGGTTTATCGTAATTATTTAGATTTAGGCCGTCTAAGTATTGAGCATGGTAAATCAATCAGTCAAATTATTTCCGAGCAATCGCTGGTTGGCCAAATTTATTTAACAGAAGAAGAGTTCCAGGCGGTAGTGGATTTTAATGAAAAATTAAGGTTCTAGAATTTATGAAACAGTTTGTGGTACCACAATTTATAGACATTGAGGACAAAATTTTTGGTCCGATAACCAGTCGACAATTTATTATATTAATGATTGGTGGTTTTTTGGTGTTTGCTGAATTTAAGCTATTTGATTTTGCTTTATTTTTATTGTTGGGAATTATAACAGCTGGTTTATCTATTATTTTCTCTTTTGTTAAAGTTAATGGTATGCCCGTTCATTATTTTTTATTGAATTTATTCCAAGGTATTAAACAACCCAAAGAGAGAATATGGCGGAAAGAAATAAATGAGGAAGATTTAAAAAAGGCTGTTCGTCGGCCAGTGGTTATGCCGGCTAAAGTTAGCCTTTCCAGCAAACAACCTTTTAATAAGTCGCGCTTACAGGAATTAGTTTTAATGGTAGATACCGGCGGGGCTTATAATCCGGAAGAAGATATTAATCAATAATTATTTATGGCTACTAAAAAAGAATTATCAGGTAAAAAATCCCAACTGGCTTCCACGGTTTCTCATTTAGCTATTCAAGAAATCAGAGAAGATGCCGTTGTTCTTAAAGATGGTACTTTAAGGGCGGTTTTGCTTTGCTCTTCAGTTAACTTTGTTTTAAAAAGTGAACAAGAGCAAGAGGCCATTATTCAAGGTTATGTTCAATTTTTAAATTCTTTAGAATTTCCTTTACAAATTGTTATCCAATCTCGCCGATTAAATATTGATGGTTATTTGGACAAATTAGGTGGCCTACTAAAACAACAAACTAATGAATTATTGCGTGTTCAAATGACAGATTATATTGGTTATATTAAAGAGTTGATTGGTTTGGGGGATATTATGACTAAGCGTTTTTATGTGGTGGTACCTTATAATCCAGGAGCTGATAAAAGTCGTGGTTTTTGGCAAAGATTGGTAGCAATATTTTCGGCGGCTAAATCCATCCAACTTTCTCGGGAGCGTTTTGTTCATTATTTAGAATCTTTAGAGCAAAGAGTTTATTCGGTGTCGGGTGGTTTGTCTTCTTTGGGACTTAAGAGCGTTCGTTTGGACACTCAAGGCTTAGTAGAACTTTATTATACTAGTTATAATCCAGAATTATCTCAACAGCAAAAATTGGTTAATATGGATAAATTGGAAGTGGAAGCAGAATAGAGTTTATTCATAATTTTTGACTCTGAATTTATTATTTTATGGCTATTTCTATACACCAAGCAAAAAAAGAATTACAAGACCAAGAGCAGTTGGAACAAGCTGGTTCGTCTATGACCGTATCTTCAGAAAAGGAATTGATTGAAGCGGAAAAAGTATTGCGCGAGGGTTCGGTTAAAATAAAAGAACTTATTGCTCCGGCAGCTTTTAAGGTAACGCCTAATCACATAGAGTTAAACGGACAGTTTTTACGTACCATTTTTGTAATGGCTTATCCTCGGTATATTTCTTTAGGTTGGTTTGTGCCGGTAGTTAATCTTAATGTTACTTTGGATGTGGGTATGTATTTTTATATGATACCGTCCGAAGTAATTTTAAAACAACTTAGGAATAAAGTTGGTGCCCTAGAAGCGCAAATGATGGCTGATCGGGAAAAAGGAGCGCCTAGGGATCCGGTTCGGGAGACAGCTTTACAGGATATTGAACAATTAAGGGATAATTTGACTCAAGGATCAGAAAGGTTTTTTCAATATGCTTTATATGTAACTTTGTATGCGTCTACCCTAAAAGAGTTAGACAAAATAACTCAACAAGTGGAAGGTTTGTTTGGTTCTAAGTTGGTTTATTCTCGGCGGGCTTTGTGGCAAGCGGAGCAGGGTTTTAATTCAACCTTGCCTTTGGGTATGGATGAATTGCAGGTTTATTTTAATATGAATTCTTCGCCGGTCGCTTCATCCTTTCCTTTTATGTCGGCCGAATTAACTAGCGACGATGGTATATTATATGGCATCAATCGGCATAATAATTCTTTGATTCTATTTGATCGTTTTAGTTTGCAAAACGCTAACTCAGTAGTTTTTGCCACTTCAGGTGCGGGTAAAAGTTATGCTGTTAAATTAGAAGTTTTGCGTTCTTTAATGATGGGCACGGATGTTATTATTATTGACCCAGAAATGGAATACAAACATTTATCAGCGGCCGTAGGTGGTAGTTATGTTAATATTTCTCTTAATTCTGAAGCCAAGATTAATCCTTTTGATTTACCTCGGCCGGTGGGTGATGTTAAGGCTGGTGATATTATTCGTTCGGCTGTTATAACCTTAAAAGGTTTAATGCGTTTAATGTTGGGTAATTTAACTCATCAAGAAGATTCTTTGATAGACCGAGCATTGCTGGAAACTTACGCTAAAAAAGATATTACCATTTCTTCTGATTTATCTCAGGTAGAACCGCCAGTTATGTCGGATTTTCAGGAAGTTTTGGCCGGTATGGAAGGTGGAGAAAGTTTAGTATTAAGAATTAAAAAATATACCGAAGGCACTTTTTCTGGATTATTTAATAGTCCGACCACTGTGGATATGAAGAACCAATTGGTGGTTTTTTCGGTCCGAGATTTGGAAGATGAGTTAAGACCGATCGCTATTTATACCATAGTTAATTATATTTGGAACGTGGTTCGTTCGGAAATGAAAAAGCGAGTTTTGGTAATTGATGAAGCTTGGTGGTTAATGCAGAACGAAGATAGCGCCAAGTTTATTTTTGCTTTAGTTAAACGTTGCCGTAAGTATTATTTGGGTGTTACAACTATTACCCAAGATGTTAATGACTTTTTAAATTCACCTTATGGTCAGGCCATAGTAACTAACTCTTCTTTACAGTTACTGCTTAAACAATCATCGGCGGCCATAGATAAAATCGCTTCTGTTTTCTTATTGACGGAAGGGGAAAAATATTTGCTTTTGGAGTGTGGTGTGGGTGAAGGAATATTTTTTGCTGGCGCTAAGCATGCCGCTATTAAAATAGTGGCTTCTTATACCGAAGATCAATTAATAACTTCCGATCCTAGGCAATTGTTGGAAATAGAGCAGGCTAAAAAAGATTTTGAACAAAGCCTGCAAGAACCGGAAATAGGATAGATAATTAGTTTGAAGATTTGATATTTATAATTTAGGATTTTTAATTAGCACCCTTACTATTTAGCCTTCAGTTTTATGTACCTCTCTCGCCGTCACCTAATCATCATCATAAGTTCAATTGTTGTTTTATTAATAGTGGTTGCTATTTTGTGGCAATTTAAGGGTCAAGAGTCCCCTAAAATGCCTGGTAACCAGGAAATTACCGAGTTAGACGATAGTCTTTCGGCCATTACTAATAATAATTCTACAATTGAACTACCTTTAGATAATTTAGAGGCAACGAGTTCAGCGGATAGTCAGCAGTATGCCAGACAAGCCAAGGCACGTTTATTTGTTGAGAAATTTGGTTCTTATTCAACTGACAACCCTTTTGCCAATTTAATTAGTGTGGCTGATTTAACTACCCCAGCTTATCAAAGTTATTTGAATTCTTTGCTTAACCAGGAGTTAACCGATGTTTTTTATAGTGTGGCTACTAGGGCTTTGGCAGTGGAAGTATTAGCTAGCCAAACAAATCAAGCTACAGTTTTGGTTAGTACTCAGCGTCAGGAAAGTAAAGCACGCGATGGTGAAGCAACTATAAAATATCAAGCTATTGAACTAAAAATGATTTTAATTAATAATGATTGGTTAGTAAATGGCGCCGAGTGGCAGTAAAAAATAAAAAGCACAAATTAAAACTAAAAATTGTGTCATTCGGAGCGAAACGAAGAATCAGGTAATTTCAGGATGACATAAAAGAATATTAAATTTAAGTTGTGGTTTTGAATTTTATTAGGATTTAGAAATTAGTAATTAGGGTTTTTATAAATTATGCCCGACCAACCAGAACAAAAAGAGCAAGAAATGCAACAACAATACCAGGAACAACTGGAAATGGCTAGGCGTCAACAAGTGTTAAAACAGGCACAAAATTTGGGCCAGCAAGCTGCTTTAGGTGAAGCTAAGACACAAGCAGTTCAGAAAATTAAGGCAAAGATTAAGAAGAGAATAATGATTTGGTTAATTAGTGTCGTGGCTTCTATATTAGGCAATCCTATAACTTGGGTGATTTTAGGGGTTTTAATTGTTATTATTGTGTCGGCTTGGTGTTTAGATAATACTTTTCAGTGCGTGTCCACTTTTGGTTTAAAGGCAGTATCAACTCCTTTTGTTGGTATGGAGGCGGCAATTGAGGCAATTGCTAAGTAGTTTTTATTTTATGATTATTTTACAAAGATTTTTTTTAATAAAGCCATCAAAAGTATTATTATTTTTCTTTTTTAGTTTGGTTTTATTTTTTATTTTTAGTTATAGCGCCAAAGCGGCGGCTGGAGATTTTGTTCAGCAACGTTGTTGGTTTGAAGATAATTGTAAAGAGGGCAAAGGCTTATGGGAAAAAGATCCTTCTGTTTTGCCGGGTGGTTGTGCCGCTAATCCGACTAATATCAGTTGTCAAAATTGTGATGAAGTTGGCGGTCAGGCCACGGCTCGTTGTTTTGCCCCCAGCCCCTCTATACCCTTACAAGTAGGTATACCGGGAGTTAGTGAAAAATTTTGTTCCAGTTATACTTTAGGCGAGGAGCCAACTTCTTGTTCTACTGATCAAGATTGTCAGCAAAAAGGTTTGGGTTTTTGCCGACCAGGGATTACTGGTGGTTTTCCTGGTTATTTGGCAGCCTTTTATAAATTTTTTATTGGTTTTTTGGCTGTAGCTGCTGTGGTTATGATAATGTGGGGCGGTTTTAAACGTATTGCCGCGGCCGGTAGTGCTGAAACCATAAAGAATGCCAATTCTACTATTATTAGTGCTATTGTCGGTTTAGTAATCGCTTTAATGTCTTATTCTTTACTGCAACTGGTTAACCCGGCTTTGGTTAAAAATACCTTGCCGGGCATAGAAATGGTTAAGCCGGAAATATTTGGTTTTTGCCCTGCATACCAAGAAGCCAAATCTTTGTATAATGCCGGGTACACTTATTATGAATGTGTCGGTGGTTCATTTGATAGACTACCTTGTTTTAAAGATGAAGATTGTAAGCCAGCGGCTGGTGAAACAAAAAATGGTACCTGTGTGGAACGGCAAGGCAAAAATTCCCCTAGTAGCAGTTGTGGTAAAAAATTGGTTTTGAGTACTGGTGAATGTACTGGTTTGGAATGTCAGGAAACAGGTCAGGGTTGTTTTAAAAATTCTTCTCGGGAGGGTTTTCCTTATGCTTGCAGTAGCTATATGTTAAAGGGTAAGTTAGTGGGTATAGAAGTAAACAGGTTAGATGCTTTATTAATCTGCAATAACGGTGATAAAGTAGGTTTTGATTGTGGCATGATGAAACCGAATGGTACTATTAGTGATACTATGGATGTGGAAAATAATGGTTATTATACTTTGACGGGTTGTTGGAGTGGTTTGACTTTAAAGAATACCAATCATTGTGCAGCAGCGGGCGGGGTTAAGGGTTTGGCTTTGTTGGTGGAAAGGGAATCGGACGGTTGTGATGATTGGTATGCTATAGATGCTTCAACTTGTGGTACTATAAGTAAGAAAATTTTGGACAATAACGGGATAGGTGTAACGCGTTGGCATAGTGGCTATCCGATTTGTGCTTTAGATTTATTAGCGGATGATATTGATTATACGAAGGTTAGTGCTGATAAATTATTCCAGCCGTTTGATAGTAATGGTAAAATGCAACCAATCGCTTGCGATTTAAATATTACAGACACAGAATTTCCTGATAGATAAAATATTATGTGGCAATTTTTAAAAAGTAAAAAATTTTGGATTGGTGTATTAATAGTTGTGGCTATTGGTTTAATAGTTTGGTTTTTGTATTTATTATGGCGGCCCAAAGTTCAACCATCGGTTATTACGCCAGGCGGTCAAACTAATTTTCCCATAACTGGACCGGGTAGCGGTACAACAACCGAGCCTGGTACCGGTACTTTGCCTGGAGCCGATACAGTAACTCCAGGTGGGCCAGGAACAGGTTTGGATCAAGGGGGTGCCGAAGCTTTACCTTTGGTTACGACTGATCCAGTGGTTAAACCAGACACAGCTTCTGGGCGCCTTAGGTATTATAATCCGCAGGATTGTAAATTTTATGAAATAGATGCCAGTGGTGTTAAAAGGGTGATTAATCAAACAGATTATTGTAGCGTGCAAAATGTTACTTGGTCTAAAGATAGCGATAAGGCTGTTTTAGAATTTCCCGATGGTGCTAATATTGTGTATGATTTTAAATCAAAAAAACAATATACCTTGCCTAAAGAAATGGCTGAATTTTCTTTTTCGCCAGATAGTGGCCAAATCGCCGGTAAATATTTGGCTGATAGCGTTAATGATCGTTGGGTGGTAAAAATAAACAGCGATGGATCCGGGTTAACTGGCATAGAACCTATGGGTGAAAACGCCAGCAAGGTAGAAGTTGCTTGGTCGCCCAATAATCAGGTGGTGGCTTTATCGAGAACCGGTACCGATAATACAGCCTTTTCTCAGCAAGTATTATTAATTGGTTTTAATCAGGAAAATTTTAAGGGTTTATATGTAGATGGTCGAGGTTTTAATTCTAAGTGGTCACCCGATGGTCAAAAATTATTATATTCTGTTTATAGTGATAAAACGGATTTTAAACCAGCTTTATGGTTAGTAAACGCTAGTACGGATAATGTGGGAACCAATAAACGTCAGTTAAATATTGCTACTTGGGCCGATAGGTGTACCTTGACTGGTTCAGCAGCTTATTGCACAGCTCCACAAGAAATGCCCCAGGGAGCCGGTTTGGTACCAGAATTAGCCACAGGTCAGCCAGATAATATTTGGCGAGTAGATTTGGGCACAGGTTCGGCCATTCTTTTAGCTAGTCCGGTAAACGAGCGGGGTGAGGGAATGAGTGTCGGTGAGGTAACTGTTTCTAAAGATGGTCAGTGGCTTTATTTTACGGATTCAGCTACTAGACAGTTAAGAAGTATTAAGTTGAACAATTAGTGTTATTTTAAATAGGTTAAATATTAACAAATAAACCTATGGAGGGGTTTAACAATTTAATAAAATCTCAAATCCTAATTTCTAAATCTTAAATAATACCCAAAATGCCAAGGTATGATTTAGAAAACAGGACAGCTGCCTTTGGTATAGCTGTGATAAAGTTTGTTAAAACTTTACCTAATAATACCGTTATTAAGCCGATTATAAGTCAATTAATAAGGTCAGCTCGCAAATTATGGCAAGAAGCTAAGGAATTAAACTTAATCTTTAACTCCATAATAATTAAGCTTAAAAACAAAGAGATGTTAAAAGATAAGTAAGTTTGGAAATTGTGATTTGGGATTTATTTAGGATTTAAGTTTTAATATTTTATGTTAAAAAAAATTTCTTTCTGGTTTGGTTTATTAGCGGTGGTTTTGTTGGTCGTGATTTTTTTTAATTTAAAAGAGCAATCAAAAATAATTAATCCAGTTTTGGAACAGCCGACAGAAAAAGTTCAACCTAAAAATCCTAGTGAGGTGACTATTTTTCCAGCTGACCCAGTAAGAGGAGTAAAAAATGGAGCCAAACTAACGATTGTTCAGTTTAGCGATTTTACTTGTCCTTATTGTGCTCAAATGGCTGTTTTATTGTCTGTGATGGTTGCCCAAAATAAAGATAGAGTTAGTTTAGTTTGGAAAGATTTTCCTTTGGCCGAACACGAGCAGTCTTTGCCGGCTGCTAAAGCGGCTCAGTGTGCCTCGCTGCAGGGTAAATTTTGGGATTATCATGATAAACTTTTTCAAAATCAATCTAGTTTAAGTGATTTCGTGTATGAATCAATCGCTAATGATTTAAAATTAAATATGCCTAAATTTTTAACTTGCTTGAGTAATAACGAAACTTTGCCATTAATTCAAAGGAATATTATGGAAGGTCGGTCGGTTGGTTTAGATGGTACACCTTATTATATAATTAATGGTCGGGTGCATAGTGGCATTTTAACACAAACGGAACTAAATGATTTGTTAAGTGGTTATTAATATGAAACAGAAAGTTGTTTATTTATTATTGATTGTCAGTTGGTTAGTTGCTTGGCCGACTTTTGTTTTAGCTCAATCGGATCCGACTTCTAAAGCTGTTCAGGCTTGTCAGGCAGAAGGTTATGAACTAGGTTTTAGCTCACCTGTTACCTCGGCTTGTCAAAAAAATGAAGCTGGTGTAGATGTTTGTGGTTATGGTTCGGCTAATGCCGTAGACTGTAATGGTTGTTCTATTTCAGCTATCTCTGGTAAAGCTTGTTGCCAAAAAGACATAGGTCAGGGTTCCAAAGTTTATAAATGTGTTAGTTTTAATACTTTTAATGAAACAGTGCCGGATGCTACAGCTGTTAGTACTAATATTGATTGTGTAAGTCCTGGAGAATTTAAATCTCCGTCACTTTGGGAGGGATTGTTAGGTCTAGTTGGGGCGGCTTGTAGTAATTTAAATTGTTGTAGTCCATCTACTTGTCAAGAGATATATGGTGATAATGGAGTAGTGTTGCAATTAGGTTGTGTGATGCCAGCTGACAGTTATAATACTACACAAAACCAAAGCCAAGAATCTAAAACAACAGAATTCGTTCCGCAAGTTACTATACCGGGTACGATTTTTACTGCTGGTAAACCTGTGGTAGTAACAGGGAATACTTTAGGTCAATATATAGCGGATTTTTATAAATTTTTTACTGGTTTAATAGCTGTTATAGCCGTGGTTATGATAATGTGGGGCGGTTTTAAACGTATTGCCGCGGCTGGTAGCGCCGAAACTATCAAAAACGCCAATTCTACTATTATTAGCGCTATTGTTGGTTTAGTAATTGCTTTAATGTCTTATTCTTTACTGCAATTAATTAATCCGGCTTTGGTTGAATTTAAGGATTTAAAATTGGAAACAATTACCAGAGAGGATACTATTATAGCCAAAACTGGTTCAGACAGTGATGCGGCGGCAAGCAATCAAAATAAATGCGCCAATGAAGATAATTTAACAGCTATAGAAACCAAAAAATTTGGCGCGGTTTATGCCAGCGACCCTAGGCTTAATAAGGAGGCTTATCAAAAATTATTGGAAGTACAAAACATATTAAAAACACAATATAATAAAACCTTACAAATCAATTCAGCACATCGAAGTTTGGCTACGCAAACTAAACTGTTTAATGAAGGTATAGCTAAACATGGTGCGGATAAGGTTCGAAGTTTTGTGGCCTATCCTAGTTGTGCCGCACCTCATTTAACCGGCGGGGCAGTGGATGTTTGTCTGCAAGGACAAAGTTGTCCTTATATTAGTTCGGCTTTTGCCCGGCCGTCTATTAATTTAGTACCCAATGATGTTTGGACTGATATATCTTTATTACAGCAAGTTATGTCAGAAGTTGGTTGGGTTAGATATTGTGGTGAATGGTGGCATTTTGAATGGGGTACAGCCCGCTGGCAGGCTGGTAAAGATAAACCAGCTGGCAGTGATAAATGTACATAATTTAAATAAATGGCGGCTAAAACAACGATTATTTATACTTGTTCTAATTGTGATGCCCAACAGGCTACCTGGTTGGGCCGTTGTTCTGAATGTGGCCAGTTCGGTACCATTGCCAGCCAACCAGAAACCATAATTAAATCTCAATCAATTTCCTCTCTTAAAACAACCAAAGCGGCCGGCGTAACTTCTTTAAGACTTGGTAGCAATTTATCTTTAAAGCGTTTTGTTTCTGGTTTAAATGAAGTGGATAGAGTTTTAGGTGGTGGTTTAGTGGAAGGAGGAGTTACTTTATTAACTGGTGAGCCGGGAGCGGGTAAATCTACTCTACTTTTAGCTTTGGCTGATAGTTGTAGCCAACCAGTTTTATATGCTTCGGGCGAAGAAGCTTTAGAACAAATTGAGCAAAGAGCTAGGCGGCTTAAAGTTAAAGGTGATAAATTAGGTTTTACTGCAGAAACAAATATTCAGGCTATTGCCCAAGCGGTTCGGCAAAATTCTGTAAAATTATTAATAATAGATTCTTTACAAACGGTGGTTTCGGAGGATTCATTAGTCGGTTCCAGTTCGCCTAATCAATTAAAAAGTATTTTGAGTGATTTAGTAGCTTTGGCCAAGGAAACCAAAACAGCTGTTATGGTAATTGGTCATGTTATAAAATCTGGCCAGGCGGCTGGGCCTAAAACAATTGAGCATTTGGTAGATGTGGTGTTAAGTTTAGAAAGTTTAGATAAGCAGTCGGTTAAAATTTTACGGGCGACTAAAAATAGATTTGGTTCCACTGATGAAGTAGGGGTTTTTCAAATGGAGGAAGGAGGCTTAATAGAAGTAAACAATCCCTCAGCTTTATTTTTAGACGATCGGCACGCTGGTGCTGGTTCTTGTATTACAGCCCTGCAGCAAGGTTCGCGCAGTTTGTTGGTGGAAGTGCAAGCTTTGGTGACTAGAGTAACTAAATTGAATTACCCCAAAAGAGCTACAACTGGTTATGATAGTGCCCGTTTACAATTGTTAATAGCTGTTTTAGAAGAAAAAGTTGGTCTTAAATTTGGTTATAATGATGTTTATGTTAATTTAGCTGGAGGTTTAAAAAGTCGAGAACCAGCTTTGGATTTAGCGGTTTGTTTAGCTGTTATATCAGCTCGGCAAAAAAAACCACTGGCTAAAGATTTAGTGGTTTTTGGCGAGGTGGGTTTAGGCGGGGAAATAAGAGCAGTTAATAATATGCCTAAAAGATTACAGGAGAGCGCTCGTTTGGGTTTTAAACAAGTTCTTTGTTCAAAATTGCCTAATAATATAAAGTTTCCCAAGGTATTAGAAATTTCCGTGGTTGGCAATTTGTTTGAGGTAATGGATTGGTTATAAAGGATAATAAATTAGAGTTAAGAATTACGAATTAAGAATCACGAATAAAAGCTTCGTTTTTATCCCGTGTCCGCCAACTGGCGGAGTGGGATGATGATTAAAGCAATCAGAGTCACGATTTTTAGCTAATACTTCCATACTTGCGAGTATGGAAGTATTAGTGGTTTATAAAAAAGAAAACCGGACACCTTACGGGGTGGCCGGCTGTGATTATGGGGGGTAATTTACGTAATTTAAAACTGATAAATTACTTAATTACTCACAATTTTAGGGGAGTGCTACTTGATAATGGATTATAGCTGAATCAACGTCTCCTTCAGCTATAAGATCTTTGGTTAATGCTAAACGTCTGATAGATTTTTCGATATGACATTTTTCGAGTAAAATACCATCTTTTGCTAATTTTTCCAGAATTCGTATGTCATCAATGATGAATTTATTTTTTTGTTTAACTTGTTTTTCAATAAATTCTTTCAAAGATATTTCTTTTTCTTCTGGTGTAATTATTAGAAGATTTTTATTTATGTTTATTGGTATTTCTTTGGGCCCACCATTCATTAAGTAGCCTATTCTAAATTTTTCCATTTTTTCTCCAGGTTTTACATTATAGTGATTGATTAAAATTGTGAGTAATGTTTTTTAACTTGAATTAAACATTTTTCCTCCATTTCGTTTGTGAATGTTGTTTATTTTGAAATACAAACAGGGTAAGCTGCGCAGCACGTTGGTGGAGGAAGCCACCGACACGTGTTTATACCCTGCTTGCACAAATTGTTAAAGAGTTTATTTATTTTAATATAACATTGTATCACAGTTTAAGCAATTTGTCAATAGTTGGATAGATTAGAATTAAGAATTAAGGGAAATTCTTTGATACTGGGAAGTATGGAAGTATTTGTAAAAAGTCATAATTCTAAGTATTAGACGTTAGGATTTTTAATTTTAAAAAATAATTTTTAGATTCTGGAATTATTCTAAATGGGTATTTTCTTGTTTAATTTTAAGTTTAAGTTCAGGCCAGGTTTGTAAAGTTGCATCTAAAGAAATAGTTTGTAAGACTGCTTGGCGGACTATTTTAATAATTTCACTGTTAACCAGTTCCCAGTATTTTAATTTAATAAAACCGGATTGAGTAGCCCCCAAAAGACTGCCCGGGCCTCGGGTTTTTAAATCAAATTCAGCCAAATCAAAACCATTGGGGTATTTAATCATGGCGGTTAGACGTTCATTTTTAGCATTATTAGTTATTAATAAGCAATGGCTGTCTAGGTTAGATCGGCCAATTCGACCGCGTAGTTGGTGTAGCTGGGCCAGGCCGAACCTTTCGGCGTTTTCTATGGCCATAACAGTAGCTTCGGGTATATCTAAACCAACCTCCACCACCGAGGTGGCCACCAATATAGGCGTGTGGCCGTTTTTAAAATTTGTTAAAGCTTGCTGTTTAGCAGCACTATTCAAACGGCCATGCAATAAGCCTAATTTTATATTAGGAAAAATTTCTTTTTGTAATCTGGTGTGTTCTTGATTAGCTGCCGTAGCGTTTAATAAATCACTTTCTTCCACCAAAGGACAAATAATAAAAACCTTGTTACCTAAGGCAATTTCTTTTTCAATCAGTTGGTAGGCTTCTTTTTTTTGTCGGTCGGTAATTATTTTGGTGATAATAGCCTTACGGCCGGGTGGTAATTTTTTTATTAAAGATATAGCTAAATCGCCATACAGCGCCAAACTTAAGGAGCGGGGAATTGGGGTGGCAGTTAAAGACAGGAAATGCGGGGCAAGTGTTTTGTTTTTAGTGGTTAAAATTTGTCTTTGGTTAACACCAAAACGGTGTTGTTCATCTACAATAACCAGGCCTAATTGCGGTATTTTTATAGCCGGTTTCAATAAAGTATGGGTGCCGATAATAATATTTATTTTTCCGTCAGCCAATAGTTTTTTTAGATTAACCTTACTTATTTTATTGTCATTATTTGTTAAACTTTGTCCTTGGGTTAGTAGAGCTAAAGAAATATCAAAATCAGCCAGCATTTTTTTTAAGGTGTTAAAATGTTGATTGGCTAATACCTCGGTCGGTGCTAATAAAGCAGTTTGGTAGTTGTTAAGGAAACAATTTAAAGCGGCTAAGCCGGCTACCACTGTTTTACCCGAGCCAACATCACCTTGTAATAAGCGGAACATGGGACTATCTTTTTCTAAATCTTTTATTATTTCCCAGGCAGCTATTTTTTGGTCACTAGTTAACTGGTAGGGTAATTTGTTAACGAAATTTTTTAAGGCTGGTTGAAAGGGCATAGGCGGCGCTTCTTTTTGCTCCCTTTTAATTTTGGCTAAATTATTTTGTAAACTGGTTAAATACAATTCATCAAAGACTAGCCGTCGCCTGGCTTGGCTTAAGGATATTTTGTCAGATGGAAAATGGAGCTCTGTAAGCATTTTAGAATGGTGGAGCAGCTTAAATTTATTTTTTATTTCTGTTGGTAGCCAATCTGTTAAACTCGGCGTATAAGGCAGGATTTGTTTTATTAATTGCCTAAAAGTATGGTGGGTTAGGCCATCGCTTAAAGGATAATAAGGTATTAAATGGTTTGCAGTAGTGGTTTTTTGAGAGGATGATTTTTCATAATGAGGTTGTTCTAATTGCTGGCCATAAGTGGTGGCTTTTAATTGGCCAGATAACCAAATTTCTTCACCTGGTTTTAAATTTTTAGCTAAATAAGGTTGATTAAACCAAATAGCTTTTATAGTGCCGCTACCGTCATTTAATAAGGCTTGGGTTAAAGTTAATCGTCGTGGCCAGAGCCGTTGGGTTTTTATGGTTTGAATTTTACCTTTAATAGTTATTTTTTCATTAGGTTTTAAATCTTTAATTTTTTTAATATTGGAAAAATCTTCATATCTGGTTGGTAGGTGCCATAATAAGTCTTGAGCAGTATTAAGCCCAAGTTTGTTTAATTTTTTTAGTAGAACCGGGCCTACGCCCTTAAAATCAGTTAAAGATTTGGCTAAATTATTCATAAATACATTATGGCTGTTATTTTTGTAAAAGCCAATTAAATAAAAAACAAACAATATACATTGTCTGGTTTTAAAATAGTTTTCTGGTGCAGTATTCTTGAATTAGTCCGAACGCATTTCGCCGCCGCAGGTGGCGAGGAAGTCCTCCGCGAAAATTCGGAAAGGCGGTGGAGCCACACCGCTGACAATTTCAAGTTTTTCCTTGGCGGCAAATTCTTTGAAAAAATGAAAATAGATCAAATGTTATCCTCGTTGATCCATCCATGCACGCCAATTAAATTCTTTGCCGTTCAAATAGGTTTTGACTTCGCTGATGTTAGTAAACTGCTTTGCTGTAAAAATAATTTGTGCTTCAACACGCGGATCATTGCATTCATTAGAAACAAGATCACCTTCAAGATAAACCATTGCTACATTACCACGGATTTCTGCCTTGATGAAACGCAGTGGCTTGAAGACATCGGCAGGCCTGTTTTCATAAGTGATAGTTCGTTCCTTCGCTTGGTCTGCGATTGGATTGGCAAGTTCCTTTCCTGCAAAGCGCACAGTGGCTCCAGTGGCAAAAAGTTCTTTGTAAGCGGCGGCGAGTGGTTGAGTTGTTGCCGTAACTTCTTTACTGACGTAAACAACTTTATCGCCACAACCAATCAGTTCTCCTGTTTCGTAAGCCTTCTTCATGGCATTTTGGTCATAACCTACTTTGTCCCCAAAGCCAACCGAGCCGCCCATATCAATGAAAGGAACTTGTATCACCGATTTTTTACTAATAGGAGTGTCCGTAGATGTGGTCTGATCGGTTACGTTTTGAGTCGGCGTTACTGATTTTTTAGAAAAAACAAAATATCCACCAACAGCGACAATGCCAACAACAATTACAATCAAAACAATGTTTGCAAATCCTTTTTGAGTATTCATATTAAAATTCTTGATTAATTTTCGACTTTATGATTAAAAACTTTTCTTCCCCCAAAATTGAATACAAATTAGTCGCCGAGCGAAGCGAGGCGAACCAAAACTCTTTGACTTTTCCTACGTGGTGCCCTCGGTAGGAATCGAACCTACATCACAAGCTCCGCAAGCTCGCGTTCTATCCATTGAACTACGAGGGCAAAATAAATAACATGGTGAATAAATGATGATTAATTACATAATTTATACCCTTGTCAGCCAGAGGCTGATCCGCCTTGGGCGGAAACTACGAGGGCAAAATTGACGCTATAATACTATCAAAGATCTATTATTTACAACTAAAAGCTTCACCAGTATAGGTGAAGCTTGGGGAAAAATCAAGGTTTTAGGATTATTGTAATTTAAGGAGTTTGGCCAAGGCTTCAGAGGTTGGTTCGTCTTCTTTAGATAAATCTTCGTTTAAAAATTTTTTAAGTTCAGTTCGGACTTTTAAAGGATTGGTTTTGTTTAAGGGTATAGACAATCTGGGATCAAAGAGATTTTTTGGTAAGACATAAAGGTTGTCTATAGTTGGTGGTTGATAAGCTATCCAAAATTCATTTAGTTCCGACCAACGCCAAAATTTTTTACCAACCGCTAAACCCTTGTTAGTTATTTGGCATTTTAAATGGCGAGGTTGCCTTTTGGTTTCATTAACGAATAAAATAGCGCCCATTAGGAGTATTAAGGCAAATAAGAAATTACCTGTTAAAACGGCGTATAAGAGCAGTAGCAGGCTGATAACGCCGGCTAACCACCACCAACGTCGGCTACGTATAATAGGGTTAAATTCTTTAAAAGACCAACTGATTTGTTCGGTACCCAGATTAGTCTGGGGTTCCAAATTAAGGTTAATAGGCATATAATTAGTATATCATTTAGATGTCAGCAAATAAAGTAGCTGGCAATTGCTAGATTATTGGGTAAATTTATAATTAACAAATATTATCATGATAGATAAAAGATTTTTTAAAAAATTAAAAACGAATTATCAAAGAACTCAAATTAAAAGGCGTTGGTTAACCGGTTTGGCTAGCGAAGCCCAGCATTTAAGCAAGCAGTCTATTTTTGTTGCTCAGCGCGGGGATTTGGCTTTGTCTGTTAGTTTATTAACTAAGGCGACTGGTTATTTAAAAAAAATTCAGCCAATCTTTAAAAAATTTCAAGATTTAGAAAATTTAGGAGTTTATCGAGCGGCTTTGGAAGAATATGTGGAGGCTAAATTATTTTTGGATATACTTAAACACCAACCTATTTCGTCTTTGCCGCAGTTTAATATTTCTCCGGAAATTTATTTAGGTGCTGTAAGTGATGCAATTGGGGAAACCGTTCGTTTAGCTGTTAAGTATGCCGCTCAATCAAAAGTTGCCGAGGTAAAATCTTTACAAATTTTAGCCACGAATTTAACTGGCTGGTTGGCGGAATTTAATTTAACTGGACCCTTAAGAAGTAAATTTGATCAAGCTAAACGTCATTTAATCAGATTGGAAGAAATAAATTACGATTTGGCTATTAAGAAGAATTATGAAGCTAATTAAGGGTTTGGTGGTACCGGGTTTTAAAGAGGGTAGAAAGTTGGGTTATCCTACAGCTAATTTAAAATTATTTGTTAAAACGGTTCGACCAAAACCGGGAATTTACGCCTGTCGTGTTAAACGGTCCACTGGTTTAAAATATGAGGCTATTTTAGTTAGTGGTGTTTACAAAGAGGCAACTGGTCAGCCACGTTTGGAAGTTTATTTGTTGGATTGGCAAGGTAATTTATATGGTGAGAAATTGACTATCGAATTATTTGATAAAATGCGAGATTTGGTTGTTATAACAAATAAAGCTAATTTAAAAAAAATAATCCAAGCCGATATTAAAGCAGCTAAATTATTTTTTAAATCACTAGCCTCTATTTCTAAGTAGTTAGAGGTTTAAATGTTTGAAGAAAGGTTTTTTATAGTCAGTCGATAAACACTCCATAAAAGCATGGCTACTGTTACTGGGCCAACGCCACCTGGTACGGGAGTTAGAAAGATTGGTTTGTTTAAAGGGTTGTTGGGGTCAACATCACCTAGAAGATGACTATTTATTTTAGTAGTGCCGACATCAATAATTATGGCTTCGTCTTTAAAATCATTAATTGTTAAGTAATGTGGTTGGCCCAGGGCGCTAATTACTAAATCAGCTTGGGCTAAAATATTATCAGTTTTATTTTTTAGTAGATTGACTTTTAAACCCATATTAATTAAGGCTTTTTCCAAGGGTTGGCCGAATTGGGGACTGTTGACTAATAAACAGGCTTGCCCGCCGTTTAAGTTTTTTTTGCTTAGGTTGATTAATTTAATTATACCTTCTATCAAACCCGGTATAAATTGGTTTTGACCGTTTAGAAATTTTTGAATATTTATTGGCTGAAAACCATCAGCATCTTTAGAGGGCTTAATAGTTTGGATGATGATTGATTCATCCAGATGTTTAGGTAGGGGTAATTGAACTAAGATGGCATCGATATCAGGTTGTTGATTAAAATCTTGTATAAGTTTAAGTAAAGTTGGTTGGTTTGTTTTGGTTGGTAACATAACCTTGGTTACTCTAAGACCAGTTTTGGTAGCGGCTTTAGCTTTTAAATTAACATAAAGATGAGAAGCTGGGTCGTCGCCTATTAATAAAACGGCCAAATGTGGTGGCCGGGGTAGCTGACTAACCTGCTGGCTTAGTTCTTTTAATAGATTATTAGCCAGTTTTTTTCCATCCAGACAGAAGGTCATATTTATTTAAGCTCTGGGTAGAGCGGGAACTGAGTACTTAATTCTTTTACTTGTTTTTTAATAATTGTAAGAGAAGATTCATTTTGCCAGCTTTTTAAAGTTTGGCTTATTAAATAGCCAATAGTGGTCATTTCTAACTCTTTAAAACCACGACTAGTTAGGGCGGGTGTGCCTAAACGTATGCCTGAAGGGTCTAAAGGAGATCTAGAGTCATAAGGTATTAAGTTTTTATTAACAGTAATACCCACTGAATCAAGCACTGTTTCGGCTTGTTGACCAGTTAAACCTTGGTTATTAAGATTAATTAGGATTAGGTGATTATCTGTCCCGCCGGTAATTAACTCTAAACCGTTTTTAATTAAACTATTAGCCAGCGCTTGGGCATTTTTAACTATTTGGTGACCATAATTTTGGAAATCAGGCAATAAAGCTTCTTGTAGGGCTACAGCAATGGCAGCGGTTTGTTGATTATGAGGCCCACCTTGTAGGCCGGGGATAATAGCTGAATCTATCAGTTCGGCTAAATTTTTTTTACTTTTAGGTCTATATAAGTCGTGCCAGCGATCTTGCTTGTTAGGTATTAATATTAAAGCACCTCGTGGCCCACGTAGTGTTTTGTGGGTAGTAGTCATTACTACATCGGCATAAGGTACGGGTGAGGGGTGATCACCACTAATAATAAGGCCGCTAATATGGGAAACATCAGCCAGTAAGTAAGCTTTAACTTCATCAGCAATTTTTCTAAAAGCGGCAAAGTCTATTTGTCTGGGATAAGCTGTGGCCCCACAGACTATTAATTTAGGTTTATAAGTTAGGGCAGCTTGCCTAATTAAATCATAATCCAATAAGTGAGTTTGTGGGTTAAGGTTGTAGCCTAAAGGTTTATAGTATTTTCCCGAGAAATTTAGTTTATAACCATGGGTTAAATGTCCTCCCTGATTAAGCTCTAAACCCATTACTTTGTCGCCCGGTTTAAGTAAGGCAAAATAAACTGCTTGATTAGCTGGTGAACCAGAGTAAGCTTGGACATTGGCGTGTTGTACGCCAAATAATTGACAAGCTCTTTGTCTGGCTAAATTTTCTATTTGGTCAATATAGTGGTTGCCGCCATAGTAACGTTTTCCCGGATAGCCTTCGGAATATTTGTTAGTTAAAACAGAGCCTAAAGCTTCCATAACAGCTAGTGAAGTAAAGTTTTCTGATGGTATCATTTGTAAATCAGCTTGCTGTCTAGCAAGTTCTGATTTTATTAAATCAGCCATGGGTTTATCTTGAGAAGAGAGGTATTCTAGCATGGCTTTATGTTAGCTTTACTTAGTATTTTTGTCTATTTTTTGTTTAAGGGATAGTGTAGAAAAGTTATCCACAATTTTACTATTTGACCCAGTATTTTTTATGTGTTAATGTGTTAATACATTGGTACAAAAAATAAGGTGGAATTTTTAAGAATAATTTTTAAAGATATGAAAAAGAATAAAACTTGGAACAATTTAAATAGTCAGGATCTTTTTAAGGCTATTACTAGTCTTAAAACAACCGAGGAAGCTAAACGTTTTTTTAGGGATTTATGCACGCCCGAAGAATTGATTGATATGACTGATAGATGGCAGGCAGCTAAATTATTAGCTAAAGACGTAGATTATCGGCAGGTGGCTGATAAATTAGGTATGAGCACTACCACGGTAGGCCGGGTGGCTACTTGGCTTCGTCGGGGTATGGGCGGTTATCAATTAGTTTTGGATCGTTTAACAAAGGCTAACCATCACACTATTTTGTCTCGTCGGGAGAGGTAAGTAGTTTTTGTTTTAATCTTTTTACCCCTCTCGCTGAGAGGGTTTTTTGTTCTTTAAAAATTTAAAGGGCTACCCCGGCCTAATCGGGGAAAAAATAAACGGAGGAACTAATGCCAAAAACAAAAGGACGCCAAGGGTTTTCCCTAGGTGGTCAAGGTCCACACTTATAGGCCAAGCGGGTAAAACATACCCGCTTGGATAGTTAATTTTTTATTTTATGAAAATTCTAAAAGATTATATTAAGGTAAATAAAACAAATGATAATTTGTTTTATTTACAGCGTTGGCGGATTATTTCCGGACAGCCAGGCCCTAAAATAGTTATTATTGCGCTTCAGCACGGTGCCGAAGTTTCTTCCTTTTTTCTGTTAGAAAAATTGCTCTGTTATTTTCGGCAGTTTCCTTTATTAAAGGGTTCTTTGGTTATTTTACCAGCAGTAAATGTTTTAGGCTTATTAAAAAAACAAAGGCAGGAGCCTTTTACTGGTTTGGATATTAATCGTCAGTACCCTGGTAATCAAGATAATCGTGCTACCAAAATAGCTTATGTGGTAGCTAAAGAATGTCAGTCAGCAGAGTTAGTTATTGATTTGCATAACTTTACCAGTCGTCGGTCGGTTTTTACTGGAGTGATGGTTAAAAGTAATCGGTTAGTGGAGGATAAAGCCAAGCAAGTATTAAGATTGTTCGATCCAGAATTAATCTGGTATATAAATTCTAGCCAATCATCCGATAAGGAACAGGCTGGCGCCTTGACTGTTTGGTTGGGTCAACAGAATAAATTGGCTATCGCTTTGGAATTACCACCGCCAATAGTTTTGACAGAAGGTTTTTTGAATTCTTTGTTGGAAAGGTTTTTAGTGGTTTTTGAATTTTATGGTTTGTTAACTGTTGACCTTTTAAAATGTGTGACAGTAAAGCGATCAATTTCAGTATATACTAGCCGGCTGATTAGAATGAAGGTTAATGGTTGGTTTTGGCCAACAAAAGAACCGCTGGATAAATTGAAGAGCGCGGATAAAATAGGAGATCAAGTTAGTTTAGTTGATTTTAAGAAAAAATCCTTGCGGGGCTTACCTGGTGTTTTATTAACTATTGCCTATCCCGGGTTTATAATGGCTGGTAAAAAAGTTGCTACGATTGGTAAGAAAATAGGATATCTAAAATAAAAAATAGGAGTTTAAAATGTTAAACAAAAACAAATTTATCGAATTATTTAATAGTGGTTTAACTTATCGTTATCCTTTTGTAGATTGGCAATTATTAAGCCACCGATCCGGTGCTAAATATCCATCTTTATTCAAAGAGGTCCATGTAAAAGGAAGAAAGTATGTAGATGAGTTAATTCAACCCTTGCTTTGTCCAATAAAATTAAAAATGAAAGAAGTTGAACAACTTGAAGGGTTAGCTAAATTATGGCCTAAGATTATTACCCGCCAGTTAGATTTAGCTCAAGCTGGCTGGTTAACTGATAATAGTCTGGAAATTTATGGATTAGATGGAATATTATCTGGCGAAGAAGAAGATTGTTTACTGGATGCTGGCTATAATCAACCTTTGTCTCCCTTTATCCGTCTGGATTTAATAAGGACTACTCAAGGATTTAAAGTGGTAGATATAAATTCAACCAGACCAGCTGGGGTAGGTGATAATATTATTTTGAGTGAAGCCTATGGACGATCTGGGGACCACCATCAATTCTGTCTTAAGGAGGAATTTGTTAGTACTTTTAAGGCTGCTTATTTATCTTGGAGTAATCAGAATAATTATCAACGATCAGCTAAGATTGCTATATTGTTAGATTCCGTGGCTGGTGATTGGCATAATTTTGTTAATTTAAAAAAAGTTCTTCTGGATCAATCATGGGTAGAGGGGGTTGATATTTTTACTGGTTGGTTTGATTTTATAGGTCTTGGTTATAATTGTTTGTTAAGAGGTAGAATTAAACAAGGGCATAGTTGGTATAATGATTTATTGCAGTTGCCTCGTCATAAGATATGTTTAATAAGTCCCTTAGGTCGACGTTTTATTGGTAATAAAAAATGGTTTTTTGCTTGGCAACATTTTTTATTAGGAAGTTTGTTTAAAGAAGATTTAGGATTTGATTATCAATTGTTAGTAGATAGTTGTTGTGAAGTAGGTTTGTTGCGGTCAGGTGGTTTGATAATGTTTACCCAAGAGACTAAACACTTTAGCCAATTAATAAGGCAAGAGTGGATTTTAAAATCGCCAGCAGGTTCTAGTGGTCGAGGTATAATAATTGGTGAGTTCGTCAGTCAAAAAAACTGGAATAGTATTTTTAGTCAGCCTGAGATGATTGGCAGTGTAGTACAAAAATACGAACCGGTTAAAGAAAAAGTAGTTTTAGCGGATAAGGCCGGTAAACCAAGTGAAGCAGAGCTTTTTACCAAGTACGGAGCTTTTTTGTTTAATGGGCGGTTAGCCGGATTAGAGGTTATGGCTCGTGGCACACCTTTAGTTCATGGCGCTCGAAATACTTATTTATCAACAGTTATTTTTGATTAGATTAAAAAAGAATAATCCAAAAGCCTCACCTAAGTGAGGCTTTTTTACTTGTTAAAGTCGGTTTAAAGCATTATAATGATGTTATAATTGTTAGAATTATTTTTTATGATAAAAGGTTTTAAAGTGTTTATTTGCGGTATTTTTTTTATAGGTTTATTTTTTGTTTTGACTCAATCTGTTTCGGCCGATAACTCTTCGGATCAATTGGGGGCAACCGAGATTGTTAATGGTAATTATTATGTTACAGGTTCCACTGTGGAGGTAATTGGTCAAGTGCTAAGCGATGTTTTTGTTTTTGGTGGTACAGTAGAAATTTTGGGTCCAGTAGGTGGGGATGTGTTGGTGGCTGGTGGCAATGTTAGAATACAAGGTCCGGTACAGGGTAATGTAAGAGTGGTGGGTGGTACAGTGGAAATTTCTAGTCAAGTGTCTAAAAATGTTTTGGCTGGGGCTGGTACTTTAAGGTTAATGCCGGGCAGTGTAGTTTTGGGACACTTAACAGCTGCCGCTGGTACTTTGGAAATGGCTGGCACAATAGAAGGTAGTGTTAAAGCGGCTGGCGGTTTAATTAATTTATCAGGTATTGTTAAAGGTCCGGCTGAATATTGGTTAGGTAAAGATGGTCAATTTAAAATAAGTTCCGGAGCGGTAATGGCCGATCAAATTACTTATCATAGCTATAACCAAGCTGTTATAGCTGAAGGTGCCCAATTAAGTTACCCTTTACAGTTTATACCAATCTCAGAAAAAAATTCTGCTAAACCAGCCGTTTGGTGGAATTGGCTGGTGGCAATTTTTAGCGCCTTGGTTTTAGGTATGGTGTTGTTTAGTTGGTGGCCAAAAACTTTGCAAGCCACAGCTGAGGTTATTATAAAAAGACCGTGGGTTAGTTTGGGTTGGGGAGCGGTTTGGGCAGTTTTTGTTCCTTTGTTATCTATAATTTTTTTAATCACAGTAATCGGTTGGCCACTGGCTGTCTTGCTGGTAATTTTTTATATTGCTGGTTTTATTGTTGTGCCGGTTTTAGCTGGTTTAGTTTTGATTAATTTATTAAAAATCAATGGCTTGTTTAGTAAATTTTTTGGTAAATGGCCGGGTTTAGTGCTGCTTTTTGTCGGTATTATTTTATATGAAATAATTGCCCAAGTACCTTATTTAGGTATGGTTTTTGTTATTTTGGCCGCTTTGGCCGTTTGGGGAGCTTTGTGGCAGATAGTTCGTTTAAGTTTTAATAAATAGTTAATTTATGTCACAGTGGTCAGAAACCATTTTTAAATCCTATGATGTTAGAGGTCTTTACCCTTCAGAAATAAACGAAGCAGCGGCTGAAGCGATTGGATTAGCCATAGCTAATTTAGTTAAAACTGGCCGGGTGGTAGTAGGTCGGGATATGAGGTTATCATCGCCTCAATTGCACGAAGCTTTGATAAAAGGTTTAATAGCTGGTGGCCTAGAGGTAGATGATTTAGAAATGGTGCCAATTGATGCGGTTTATTTTGCTGTCGGTACTTATGGTTACCAAGCTGGTGTTATGGTAACAGCATCACATAATCCAGCTGATTATAACGGTTTTAAAGTGGTTGGTCAGGGAGTTAGTTGGATAAGAGGGCGGGATTTAAAAAAATTGGTAGCAGAAAGAAAGCCAGCTAGAACATCTGGTAGTTTTAATCAGCGAAATATTTGGCCAGAATATTTAGAACATGTTTGGTCCTTTATTGATATAAATAAATTAAAACCTTTAAAAATAGTAATCGATGCTGGTAATGGTTTAGCTGGTAAGGTTATACCTTTATTGATGAAGAATTTACCCTGCCGAGTAGAGTCGTTATTTTTTGAGTTGGATGGTTCTTTTCCTAACCGCCCGTCTAATCCTTTAATGCCAGGTGCAGCCGACGAAGCTAAGGCCAAGGTATTGGCTAGTCAGGCTGATTTAGGAATAATGTTTGATGGTGACACGGACAGGGTTTTTTTAATTGATGAGTTGGGTAATTTTGTGCCAGCCGATGTAACCTTGCTTTTACTAGCCAAACAGTTTATTAATCGTCAACCTGGTGCGGGTATAGCTTATAATTTGATTTGTTCTCGGGCCGTGCCGGAGTTTATAGCCAAATGGGGAGGTCGACCAATTCGCAGTGCGGTTGGTTATGTGAATGTCGGTACAGCTATGAAAGAACAGCAAGGGGTAATGGGTGGAGAATTGTCAGCTCATTATTCTTTTAAAGATAATTTTTATGCTGATTCGGGATTTATTGCCGCTTTATTGATTTTAGAATTGTTATCGTTGGAAGATAAACCCTTGTCCCTTTTAGTTAAAGAGTACAAACCATATGCCAAATCTCCAGAAATTAATTTAGCAGTCAGTAATACCCAATTTGTTTTACAAGAGTTTAAAAAGAAATATCACTTAGCTACTATAGAGGAATTAGACGGCGTAACAGTATCTTATGATGATTGGTGGTGCAATATGCGCCCTTCTAATACAGAACCGCTTTTAAGGATTACTATAGAAGCCGATACTGAACAGTTGTTGGTTGAGAAGAAAAAAGAAGTAGTAGATTTTGTTAAAGAGATTTTATAAATTATGATTGGTTTATTTGATTCTGGTATTGGTGGTTTAACAGTGGTACGGGCTTTACAACGTTTATTGCCCGATGTTTCTTTAGTTTATTTTGGTGATACGGCCCGGACACCTTATGGTAATAAAAGTGCCCAGGTAGTTAAAGGCTATGGCTTGGAAGCTTCTAAGTTTTTATTAGAAAAAGGAGCTACTGTTTTGGTAGTGGCTTGTAATACTGTTTCAGCAGTGGGGATAGAGGAAATTAGGCAAACTTGGCCTAAGGTACCAATTTTTGAAGTAATTAGTCCAGTAGTGGAAAAAATTAAGCTAAGTAATTTTAAAAAGGTGGGTATTATGGGAACGCGGGCGACTAT
The DNA here is from genome assembly GCA_018817715.1 of Patescibacteria group bacterium. Taxonomy (NCBI): domain Bacteria; species Patescibacteria group bacterium. Next base: position 125,912 of record JAHITT010000004.1, on the reverse strand, counting down.
TAACAGTCAAGCTTATCAAACAAAGTTAAACCAGGCATCTATTAAAGTGCAAGCTTGTGCTGCTCCCTTATTAGTTCCTTTAGTAGAAGAAAATTACATAAATACGCCAGCTACTAAAAGAATTGTTAAAAATTATTTATTACCTTTTAAACAAGCTCAAGTGGAGGCTTTGGTTTTAGCTTGTACTCATTATCCTTTACTTAAAAAAATTATTCGCGCCCGCTTGCCTAAAAAAATGAAGATTTTAGATCCAGCGGATGAAACAGCTAGGGTAGTGGTTGCGTGGTTAAAAAATAATCCAAATTTTTCTCAAAAATTAAATAACAATCAAAGTCATTATTATGTATCCGACTTAACGCCCCATTTTCAAAAAGTGGCCGAACAGTGGTTGGGTAAAAAAATTAATTTAGAAAAAGTGGATTTGATAAATTAAAATTACTATGATTTATTTGCCAGTGGCCTTATTTTATTTTATAGTAGCTTTTCTTTTGGCGATTTTAGAAATACAAATAGAAGGACGTTATGGTTGGGCCAGTCGTTTGCCAACTTGGCGACCCGAACCAGGTAGTTTGGTGAGTCGATTATTTGGTCGGATTATGGGTGGTAAACCGGCTACGGGTTACCATTTAATTTTGTTTAGTTTTGTGCTGTTGCTTTTTCATTGGCCTTATGTTTATGGTTGGCCATTAACTTTATCTAATTGGCTTAGAACGATTTCTTTATTTTTTAGTGTGGTAGTGTTGTGGGATTTTTTGTGGTTTGTGCTTAATCCGGCTTATCCTTTAAAATTTTTTCAAAAAGAAACCGTTGCTTGGCATAAGAAATGGTGGGGGCGGATACCTTTGGATTATATTTTTGGTTTGAGTGTTTCTTTAGTTGTTTTGGTACCACTATTATTTTTAGGCTACGGTGTAGAACCCTTAGGTTGGTGGTTAATTAATAATAGTTTGTTTGGTTTATTAACCTGTTTGGTGGTAATTTTATCTGTTTGGCGACGTTTAAATAAATTTTAAAAAGTGACTGTTGGTGTTTTTTTTATTATACTAAGTTTATTATGTCTATAATTGCTTTTACAGATTGTGAAGGTTGGGAACAAGATTACCTAGCCAAATCTTTGCCAGAACAAGATTTTATTTTATTAGATCACTTTTTATCACCAGCTGATTATGATAAATTGGCTAAGGTTGAAGTATTGGCGCCTTTTGTTTCTTCGCCGGTTAGTAAAGAAGTTGTGGCAAGTTTAACCAATTTAAAATTTATTGCTACGCGTTCTACGGGTTTTGATCATATAGATTTGTCTGCCACCTTTCACCAGGGGATTAAAGTAAGCAACGTGCCTTATTACGGAGAAAACACCGTGGCTGAACATACTTGGGCTTTAATTTTAGCTTTGTCTCGAAAAATATTTCAATCTTATGAGCATACAGAAAAGGGTAATTTTTCTACCCAGGGTTTAAGAGGTTTTGATTTAAAGGATAAAATCTTGGGATTAATTGGTTGTGGCCATATTGGTAGTCATGTGGCGCAAATAGCTAAAGGTTTTGGTATGAAGGTTTTGGTTTATGATATTCACCCGAATGATAGTTTAGCTAAAGAAAAAGGTTTTGATTATGTATCTTTAGCTGCCTTACTTAAAGAATCAGATGTTATTAGCTTACATACGCCTTATAATAGTAAAACGCATCATTTGCTTAATAAAGAGAATATAAAACTTATTAAACCAGGAGCAGTTTTGGTTAATACCGCCAGGGGTGGTTTAATTCAGACCGAAGCTTTAGTTCAAGCTTTAGAAAAAGGGATTTTATCTGGCGCTGGTTTGGATGTTTTAGAAGAGGAAATTTATTTAAAAGAACATGGTTTAAAAGTGTCGCCGGAATTTTGTCTTAATCATGATTTTAAAACTATTTTGTTAAATAATAAATTGATTGAACGCGACGACGTTATTATTACACCTCATAATGCTTTTAACAGTCAGGAGGCGGTGCGCCGGATAATGGATACCACTATTGAAAATATAAAAGGTTATTTGTCTGGACAAATAATAAATGAGATTAAGTATGAAAATAAATAAGCCACCCTCTAAGCAACCATTACCTGCCAAAGCGGAACTGGTGTTTAAAGGTAAGATTTTTGATGTTTATCAATGGGAAGAAATAGGTTACGATGGCCAACCAATGGTTTTTGAAAAGTTAAAACGACCGGATACAGCCGCTATTATTGCTGTAACGGACGAGGGAAAAATAATTTTAACCAAGCAGGAACAACCGGCTCGCTTAGAGCCGTTTATTGGGTTAATTGGTGGGCGAGTGGATGAAGGTGAAACACCTTTGGAAGCGGCTAATAGAGAATTATTAGAAGAGGCCGGGTTTGTTTGTACTGATTGGCAGTTATTACGATCCGAACAACCAGTTAGTAAAATAGAATGGGCTATTTATTATTTTGTGGCTCGAGGTTGTCGTCGGGTGGCTAAACAAAATTTGGATAGTGGTGAAAAGATAGAACTTATAGAAACAGGTTATGATGAATTTAAAAAAATGGTTTTAGATAAGGAATTTGATTATGGTTCTTTACGTACGATTTTTTTGGAAGCTGAGTTGGATAAAAATAAAGCTGACGAATTAAGAAAGATTTTGGTAGGAAAATAATTTTGCGGTTAATATCCAAAAGAACGTCCAGTAAAAGGACGTTCTTTTTTAGAGGATATTTTTTATTTAAGCTAGACCCATTTTATCTTTTACATCAGCTAAGGTTTTTTGGGCAATTAAGCGAGCCTTGTCTCGACCAGCCAGCAGTATATTTCTAACTTCTTGGGGTTTAGCTGCTAATTCAGCTCGTTTAGCCTGAATAGGCTCTAGAGTTTTTATTATAGTTTCAGCTAATAATGGTTTGAATTCTGAATATTTAAGTTCACCAGATTGATATTGGTCTTCCAGTTCATTTTTTAGTTTTTTATCATCGGATAATATCTTAAATAATTGAAGCAGGTTACGCCCGCCACTTTTTTCTCCAATTGGGCCACCCCCATCGGTTATAGCTTTGGCGACTTTTTTGCGGATTAATTCCGGGGCGTCATTTAAAGCTATATAATGGTTAGGACCCAAGCTTTTGGACATTTTTTTGTTTGGTTCCAACAGAGACATAACTCTAGGCAGAACAGCTTCATAAGCTTTTGGTTCTTTAAAATAATCTCCAAAGGCACTATTGAATCTTTTGGTCAGCAGCCTGGTTAATTCTAAATGCTGGTATTGGTCTTCGCCGACTGGTATGAGTTCAGCCTGATAAAGTAAAATATCAGCTGCCATGAGAATTGGGTAATTAAGCAAGCCGGCGTTAATAGCCGCTGAAGGCTGTTCAGTTTTATCTTTAAATTGGGTCATTCTTTCCAATTCATTTAAGGGTGTAATGGTATTTAGAATCCAAGCCAGTTCCGTGTGTTCGGGGACATGTGATTGAACAAAAATTACACATTGTTCAGGGTCCAAACCAGCGGCTAAATAATCCAAAGCTACACCCAGTACTTTATTAGGCATGGTTTTAGGATCATAAGGTACGGTAATAGCGTGATAATCAACTATACTAAAAAAACAACGATTATCCTTTTGTAGATTGGCGAAATTTTTTAAGGCGCCTAAATAATTACCTAAATGCAATTCACCTGAAGGTTGAATGCCGGAGAATATTACTTTATTTTTAGGAAACATATATAATTTATTATCTTTAAACTTCAATTAAAATAGGTAGTATCATTGGTCGGCGTTGTATTTTTTGGAACAGGAATTGTCCCAAGTCATTACGCATTTTATCTCTCAGATAAATATCATTGGTACTGGTTTGGGCTTCATTGAGTTTCATTATTTGTTTGATTTTTTCTCTGGTTTCGTCAATCAATTTTTTATTATCTTTCATGTAAACGAAGCCGCGGGAAATAATATCAGGCGAGCCGACCAGTTTGCCGGTTTTATTGTCGACCATTACTACTAATACTACCATACCATCACCAGCTAGTATTTGCCTATCTCGCAATACTACGTGGGAAATATCACCAACACCTAAACCATCAACAAAGATGTATTCAATGGGAATTTTTTGATTTTGGATTTTAAAACCGTTTTGGCTAATTTCGCCAATATGGCCATTATCTAAAATAAAAATGTTTTGTGGAGGAAAGCCTATGGACATGGCTACTTTAGCCCCTTCACGTAGTAAATAATGATTAGCATAAACCGGCAAAAGGTATTTGGGTTTTATTTGCCTAATTAGCAATTTAATATCTTCAATTAAGGCATGTCCGCCGCCATGTACATCCATAATTTCTTTATGGATTACGTCGGCTCCTTGGCGGTAGAGGATATCTTTTAGCCTTTGAATAGTTCTTTCGTTACCGGGAATAACTGAAGAGGAAAAAACAATGGTGTCGGACTTTTCTACTTTGACTTGTCGATGATCGCCGTTAGCTATACGCATTAAGACAGCTCGATCTTCACCTTGAGCGCCAGTACAAACTATCAGCACTTTATTAGGTGGATAATCATGAATTCTTTTGATGTCTATAATAGTGCTGGTTTTGAATTTTAAATAACCTATTTTTCGGGCTATCTCTACATTCATTTTCATGGAAAAGCCGTCCAGAGCGACTTTTTTCCCTAATTCATCGGCTATGGCGATAATTTGCCCAACTCTTTCTATCATTGAGGCAAAGGTGGCTATAATCATCCGGCCAGGCGCTCGCATCATTATTTGTTTGATATTTTTATAGACTTCTATTTCTGGAAGTTGATGACCTTCTTTAGTTGAGCCTAAACTTTCCATCATTAGGATAGAGGGGGTGCTACGTGTATTCCAGCGTGCTAAATGAGAAAAATCAGTTTGCTGTCCAGTAGTAGTGTTAAAATCATAACGCCAATCACCTGGATGAATTACGTTGCCTACGGGGGTTTGAATAACTACGCCAATAGCATCCATAATACTGTGGGTAACGTCGAAGAAATTTACCCGAATTCGTCCCATAGTTAACTGTTCGTTGGCGGATTTTATTTCATAAGCTCTTAATCGATCAGCTAATTTGGATTCTTCTAGTCTTTTTCTTATTAAGTGTAGAGTTAATTTACTGGCGTAAACTGGTGGCCAGCCTAGTTTAGGTAACAAGTGTGGTGCAGCGCCAATATGGTCTAAGTGTCCATGACTAAAAATAACGCCCCGGATATTTTTTTCTTTACCTTTTAGATATCTAGTGTCGGGGATTATATAATCAATACCCGGCATATCTTCTTCGGGGAATTGTAGTCCCATATCTAAAATAACTATGTCTGAACCGTATTCAAACACTGTCATGTTACGACCAACTTCTTCTTGCCCGCCTAGGGGTATTATTTTTAGTTTAGCTTCGCCAGTTTGATTGGCCGGCATTATTTTAGGAAACTGGCCAGTCTCTTTCGGGTCGGTTATTTTTTGACTTTGACTTCTAGCAGAAGCTTGAGCATTAAATTTGCCGCGAGACTGAAGTCCACGGGAACGACCGAATTTCGGTCTATTTATTTTTTCTTTAATCATATTAATTTATTAGATAACAGGAATTTTATTAAATAATTCCCGCTTAAAACATTTTGAATAATTTATTAGATGTTGTGGCTGTTAAGCCAGTACATGAATTTATTAATCTCGCGCAAATGGTGGGCGTGGAGGGACTCGAACCCTCACAGGTTTTAACCTATACGCTCCTGAAGCGTACGCGTATACCAGTTCCGCCACACGCCCACCATTTGGGCGAGTAATTTAAGATTTATTGTCGATTGGTTTTTACGTACCAATTTTCACTTTGGTAAAAACGATCGGCTGGTTGACTTATTAATTCATTAGCCAAACCTTGGAGTTTTTTACCTATGACGTAATGATAATCCTTACTGTAAAGGAAGACGGCGGGAAGGTCTTCGTTTAAGATGTTTTGGAATTGGATGTAAAGTTTATTTTGTTCAGCTTTATCAAAAGTTTGTCTAGCTTGATTGAGCAGTTGATCGGCTTGTCGGTTTTGCCAGAGAGCTAAATTAAGTCCTGGTGTGGAAATTTGGGAAGAGTGCCAAAAAGGATAGGGATCGGGATCTAGGCCCATAACTTCTCCAGCTAGTAAGGCTTGATAATTTCTGGTGTTAATAATATCTTTTTGTAAGCGCCAAGCAGGTACAGCATCTAAATTAACTATTAATCCCAAAGATTCCCATTGTTCTTTAATCATTTCTGCCACTCTTAAGTCTTCTTCTTGATCAATTAAGGTTAGGGTTATAATAAAATCTTTACCATCTTTGGTTTGATAAAGTCCGCTGTCGTCCTGTTTTTTTAAACCAGCTTTAATTAATAATTCATTAGCTTTTTGGAAATCATAGTTTATGTTGCTTGAGGCGGTTAATATTTTTAAGTCTCCCCAAGTAAAAGGCCCATGACTTGGTTTAGCTTGATTATTTAAGATTTCTTGAATAATAGGCAAACGATTAGTACCGTAAGTTAAGGCCAATCTGACATTTTTATCTTTTAACAAACTGTGTTGTTGTTGATTAAAAAAAATAGCATTGTACTGAGGTAGGGTAATATCTAAGATTTGATATTTTTGGGAGCTAAAGTTATTTTTTTGCGAACTCAGGCCACCCAATCCATCAATGTCTCCCTGGCGTAAGGCTTCGCTGGCCGCTACTGAGTCGCTGTAAAAATTAAAATGGAGCTCTTTAAGATAAGGTGTTTTGGTGTGAGTATAAGGATTGGCTTCCAGATTGTAATTTAATAAATTACCTTGTTTATCTTTAGCTAAAGATTTAAAACGCCAAGGGCCAGAGCTAATTGGTTTTAGGTTAGCTTCGGCTAAAAGCCATCTTTCGGGAGCAATATTTTGCCAAAGATGAACAGGTATTATACCTAAAGTTAAAGCGTCTAAAAAAGGTTGGTAAGGTTCTTTTAGTTTAAAATTGATATAACCATCTTCGGTTAAATTTATTTCTACATTTTGAAAGCTGCCAGATTTGGGACTGTTTAAAGTTTTATCTTGAACGCTTAAATAAGTAAAATAAATATCTTCATTGGTTATTGGTTGACCATCAGACCAGAATAATTTTTCTTTTAATTTTATTTGATAAATTGTTTTATCTGGACTGAGAGTCCAATCAGCTGCCAGGTCATTTTCTAGTTGGCCCTGGTTAGAATATTTAAACAAACCCCGATGAGTTAATTTGGCTAGGTCTAACTCAGCTTGACTGCTGGCTAGTAAAGGATTAGTTGTCCTGGGATAACCGATTAAACCTTCGGTGTATTGTCCACCAGCCGCTGGAATTACTATAGTCTGACGGGCGTAAGCGCGCCAAACTAAGGCTAGGCCGCTAATTAAACAAAGTATTAATAAACTTATAGCCACCCGCCATTCACGGTTGGAAAGAATTTTTGGCAGAAATTTAAATTGCCGCCAACTAGGTAAGCGGTTGTCGTCTGCTTTTTTCATGGTTGTTAAAACAGAGTGCTCTCTTTGCCCATACAGTCGATCGCGCAGTTTATTTAATCGTCGAACTATTTGTTGGTTCGTTGATTTTAGGCTAAATTTTAGATTACTGATAGATAGCACTTTATGAATTAAGTAATGACCAAACAGCCAGAATAAAGAAAATAGTCGCTAAGACAATGGTAGCGTAGAATAATCCTTTTTCTACACCTCTTTTAGTTCGGTAAACATTGCCTTCACCACCAAAGACTCCGCCCAGTCCAGCACCGCGATTTTGTAAAAGCACAGCCACAATCAGCAGTAATGAAATTACTAATTGAGCGATTTGTAAGTAATAAGAATTCATTTTAAAACAAAAAACCTTTTGTAAGGTGTGTTAATTTATCAATATGATATAGTTTTATGTACCTAGCAGTTTGATATTTTTCAGCATACCAGACCAAGCTTATTTTGTCAATACCTTAAACTATAGTATGAATCAACCTAATTATTTAAAAGATTTAAATAAAGAACAATTAGCGGCTGTAACTTCTCCCTTAGGACCGACTTTGGTTTTGGCTGGAGCTGGTAGTGGTAAAACCAGAACTATAATTCATCGTTTAGCTTATTTAATAGATAGTTTATCGGTTAAACCCGAACAAATTATTGCCGTGACTTTTACCAATAAGGCGGCTCAAGAGATGAAAGTTAGAACGGCAGACTTATTATCAAAAACAGTTTTAGGTAAGGGTTTATTAATTGGCACTTTTCATTCAATTAGTGCTCGTTTTTTGCGTCGCCATGCTTCTTTATTAGATTATAGTAATAAATTTTCTATTTATGATCAAGCCGATCAATTAAGTTTGATTAGGTCTATTTTAAAAGATTTATCTTGGTCACCGCGCCAGGTTTCACCCGGGGCGGTCTTGGCCAATATTTCACGAGCCAAGGCAGATTTAATTACTCCGATTGACTATCAAGAAGTTAAAGTTAATGATCAATTTTCTAAAATGGTATCTCAAGTTTATGTTTTATATCAAACCGCTCTAAAAAAAAATCAGGCCATGGATTTTGATGACCTGTTAAGCCAGCAGGTTTATTTGTGGCAAAACCACCCGGCTTTACTTAAAAAATATCAAACAACTTGGCCTTATATTTTAGTTGATGAATATCAGGATACTAATCGGGCCCAATATGTTTGGACTAAGTTATTAGCCGGCAATCAAGCCAATCTTTATGCTGTGGGTGACGATTGGCAGTCCATTTATTCTTGGCGGGGAGCTGATTTTGGAAATATTTTACGTTTTCAAAAAGATTATCCAACCGCTAAAACTTACAAATTGGAACAAAATTATCGTTCTAGCCAATCCATAATTTCTTTATCTAACTCAGTTATGGTTAAAGCTGAAAATAAAAGTGATAAAAAGTTATGGACAAAAAATAATTTAGGTCGTCCAGTACAAATTGTGGAGTTATATGATGAATCGGTGGAGGCTGATTGGGTAACCGGTGAAATAATAGGCCTAAGTAATCAGCAGGAATCTTTAAAAGAAAAAAATAATCAAGTGGAGCTTACTTATCTTAGTGGTGATTCAGATGATAGTTTATCTAAAGTAAGTCAGGGTTGGCGTTATTACGGTACAGGTCAAGAACTTAGCGGTTTGGCTATTTTATATAGGACTAATGCTCAAAGTCGGGCTTTAGAAGAAGCTTGTCTTAAAAAAGGGTTACCTTATCATTTGGTGGGTGGTGTAAGATTTTATGAACGGCGTGAAGTTAAAGATATTTTGTCTTACCTTAGATTGTTACTTAACCCTTGGGATAGTGCTAGTTGGCAAAGAGCTATTTTGTCTCCTAGTCGAGGGTTAGGCTTGGCCACAATAGATAAAGTAGTGGTCACAGCTCAAGATAAAAAAATATCTTTGTTAGATAAGTCACTTTTGGAACAATTAAATTTACCAACCAGTAAAAAGCAGTTAGTGGTAGAATTTATGGATTTATATCAGCGTTGGTTAAATATTTTACCAGGTATTTCAGTAGAGAAATTAATAGACGAAGTGACGGTTAGGAGTGGTTTAAAAAAACAATTATTGGATGGTACTAGCGAAGGGGAGGCTCGTTTTGAAAACATTGAAGAATTAAAAACCGTGGCTACTGAGAGAGCTCCTGGGCAAGGGATGGAGGCTTTAGAAAAATTTTTAACTGATGTGGCTTTGTGGCAAGATCAAGATAAACTTACAGCTAGTCAGGGTGGGTTAACTTTAATGACTCTACATAGCGCTAAGGGGTTGGAGTTTGATACGGTATTTTTGACTGGTTTGGAAGAGGGTTTGTTTCCTCATTCTTCCAGTTTTAACGATCCCAAGGAATTAGAAGAAGAAAGAAGGTTGTGTTATGTGGGTTTAACTCGGGCGCGTAAAATGGTTTATTGCACTTATACCACTAATCGACGTTTGTTCGGTTCAGTAATGGTGGGGCTGCCTTCCAGATTTTTAAATGATTTCCCTAAAGAGTTGGTGGAGTTTAACTTACCGTCACCTTTTTAATAAAAAATAAACTGGTTTTAAAAAACTTAAAACCAGTTTAAACTTATGTTAGGCTTGGGCCGAGGTGGTTAACCTTTTGACCCAGTTATTTTTAGCTACTTTTTTTAGGAGTAGCCCGATTACTGTGGCTATTGTGGCTACGGGAATTACTATTTTTATGATTTTCATGGTTGGCCTTTTTGTTTTTAAAAAAAAGTTTTACTTTTTGAGTTAATAAACTCGGATCAGAATATAGATCAGCCGCCTGTATGGCTGCCAGGCACTGGGAGTCAGTAATTATGTCGGATGCTTGTATAGGATGATGAGCTATGATTATTATTTTTTTGCCAGACTCCTTAAGATGTGGCACAAGTTCTGACATAATTTTTCCTTCTTCTTCTTTAATTTTTAATCCGTTAAACTTTATTGATTTGTGGGATTTTTTAAATCCAAACATTAAAGAAGAAGTAACTATTAAATCATATCCGTTTTGAGATTCTTTGAGTGTATTATCGAAGCTGTTAGTTTTAGTTATTTTTAAACCACAAGCTTCAAGATCGTCAATAACTCTTTGAATATGGGATGGTTCAAAATGAGCTATCAACAAGGAACCTTTTAAAGTTCTTTTTTTCATTTTTGCCTCCAGGTTGATGGTTTTATTTGTTGCTACCTTAATATTTACCAAAAGTTTTGTCAATAAATTTATTTGGTTATTATCTCGCACTGTAAATTAATAATTATCTTCTAAATAGGTTTTTAGTTTTTTGGCCCTGTTTTGTCCAATAATTTTTATTAAGAGGCTTATATCAGATTGTTTAATTTCCATCACTGAAGCAAAAGATTGTTTTAATTTCTTTTTTAATTTAGGTCCAATATTAGGTAGTTCGTCCCATTGGGAAATTATTTGCGCTTTGGAGCGCTGTTGTCTGTGTAAATTTAAACCAAAACGATGAGCTTCGTCACGTAGATTAATTAATAATTTTAAACCAGGATTATCTAGGGGCAAGTTTAAGGGTTTTTTATGATTAGGTAGATACAGCTCTTCGTTTTGTTTGGCTAAAGCGATTAAGGGTATATTAATTTTTTGGGCTAATAGTATTTTTTTCACGGCCGATAATTGTCCGGCTCCACCATCTAGCATTATTAAATCCGGCCGGGGCCAATTTTTATTACGGCTTAGGCGCCTAGCTAAAACCTGGGCTAGCATGGCGTAGTCGTTTGGTCTGTTTATGTTTTCAATAGTGAATCTACGGTATAACTTAGGTTCGGGTAAGCCGTTTTGTAAAACAGTCATGGCGCCAACCGCTTGCTTGCCTTGTAGGTTAGAAATATCATAACCTTCAATCCTTAGGGGTATTTTTTTTAAATTAAGAATTCTTTGTAATTGTTGTAGACCTAGTTGGGCTTGTTCATTTTTTTTCTGCCAACTTACTAGATTTTGTTTAAGATAGTTTTCGGCTGTATCGGCCGCTTGTTTTAGTAATTGTTTTTTGTAACCTTTTTGTGGAACAATTAAACGGATTTCTGGATAATTATTTTCTAGCTGGACAGGTGTTATTATTTGTTTGGCAAAATCATTACCAGGTTTAAGGTATTGATTTAAAAATCCCTCTAGTAATTCGGCGCTAGTTAGTTGAGCTTGGCTGGAAATTAAAAAGTTTTTAGCATCTAGCAAAATACCTTGGCGAACAGGCAATAAACAAACAGCTATTTGGTTTTGGTTCTGGGCTAGGTTGATGATTTCTAAATTTTCTGGTCGCCCGGAAACAATATTTTGCTTTTGGCTTATTTTTTCTAAAGCGATAAGTTGATTTCTAAGCTTGCCGGCTTTTTCATATTGTTGCTGTTGGCCGGCTTTAAGCATATTTTGTTGGGTATTTTTTATTAAATTATTAGTCTGCCCTTTTAGGATTGCTTCTAGCTTTTTTAATTGTTCTAGATAGAATTTTTTTCCGCTTGGCGAATCATCATGCCCCAGACAACGGTTTAGTTTGGCAGCAAAACAGGGTTTATCTGGTGGATTAGTGCAAGTTTTAAGGCCAAGCATTTTTTTAAGCAGATTAAGAGTGTTTTTAATGGAACCAGCTGATGGATAAGGACCAAAATATTTTATGCCCGGCTGATTGGTTTGTCTGGTTAAGGATACAGTGGGTAATTTTTCTTTATAGTTTATGGCTAAGTAAAGCCAGCTTTTATCGTCTTTTAGAACTACATTATAAGCTGGTTGGTGTTGTTTAATAAGATTAGCTTCCAGCAGCAGGGCCTCTAGTTCATTTTTAACTGGAGAAATTCTTATTTTAATTATTTGTTCTACCATAATTTTTTTGGCTGGGCTTAGGTTTGTTTGTGATTGAAAATAGGAACGTACTCGAGTTTGTAAGTTTTTAGCTTTGCCAACATATAGGGGTTTATTTTGAGAACTATAAAAAATATAAACACCCGGTTTTTTTGGTAGAGTATTAATTTGTCTAAGTAAGCTTTGCTTCATGTTTTAAGTATAGTACGTACTGAGTTTTTTTAATATAAATTGGTTTTTTCTTATTTGTTAACAAAGATAAAAATAAAGAGTTAATTTAGAGTAAGTTAGTTGCTTTTATCTATTGACCTAACTTGTTAAAAATAGTACACTTATTCCTACTTTGTGAAAGATTTTTTATGTTAAAAAAAACTTCTAGCAACAAGAACAAGACAGCTAAAGTAAAAGGGCGGTCCAGTAGACAAAAAACAAATTTAGTTTCTTTGGTTAGACCGGCTGACAGTATAGTTATTCGCGGTGCTCGTGTTCACAATTTAAAGAACATTTCTTTGTCTATACCTCGGGACCGGTTAGTGGTTATAACCGGTTTATCTGGTTCTGGTAAATCTTCTTTGGCTTTTGATACTATTTACGCCGAGGGTCAACGACGTTACATTGAATCTTTGTCGGCTTATGCTAGGCAATTTTTGGGCATGATGGATAAACCCGATGTGGACCAGATAGAAGGTTTGTCGCCGGCTATTTCTATAGATCAAAAATCCACCTCTCATAATCCTCGCTCAACCGTTGGTACTGTTACCGAGGTTTATGATTATTTAAGATTGTTGTTCGCTCGAGTTGGTCAACCCCATTGTCCTAAATGCGGTCGGGAAGTTAGTAAGCAATCCATTGATCAAATTATTGGTCGTTTGAATAAATTATCCAACGGTACCCCAATTGCCTTATTGGCACCAGTTATTCGTGATCAAAAAGGTGAACATAAATCAATCGTTGCTAATTTAAAAAAATCCGGTTATGTTCGGCTTCGTTTTGATGGAGATATAATTTCTATAGAAGAAGCCGAGGATAAACAGGTGGAAAAGCAAAAAAAACATACCATTGAAGTGGTGATTGATCGATTATCTATTTCCAGTGATCCAGAAGATTTAAGTCGTTTGGCTGATTCTTTGGAAACCGCTTTAGATTTGGGGGATGGTGTTATTACGGTTTTAAATACGGAAACCAACGAAGAAATGTTGTTCAGTCAGCATTTTTCTTGTCCCAAGTGCCACGTTGATTTACCTAATATTGAACCAAGAAGTTTTTCTTTTAATTCACCCCATGGTGCTTGCCCCGATTGTACTGGTTTAGGTACGAAGTTAGAAATTGATCCGGATTTGGTTATACCCAACAGGCGTTTATCTTTAGCCCAAGGTGCTATTCGTCCCTGGTCTAGAACTTCGGCTAATCAAACTTGGTATTATCGAATTTTACAAGCAGTGGCTCGGGAGCATAAATTTTCTTTGGATGTACCCGTTAATAAATTAAACAAAGACCAATTAAAAATAGTTCTATACGGTACGGGTAGCCGAACTTATAATGTTAACGCTGAGGCTGGACAAACTGGTAAGGTTAGAGAATTTTATACCTCTTTTGAGGGTGTAATACCTAATTTGGAAAGACGCTATAAAGAAACTGAATCTGATTATATTCGTAGTGAAATTGAACGTTATATGCGAGTTTGGCCCTGCCCGACCTGTCAAAGCAAACGGTTAAAGCAGGAAATTTTGGCCGTGACGATTAACAAAAATAATATTTCAGATTTAACCTCCTTATCAATACTTAAAGTGAGTGAGTTTTTTGAGGACTTGGATAAGAGTAAAATTTTATCAGCTAGGGATTTAAAAATCGCTCATCAAATAATAAAAGAGATAAGGGCTCGTTTAGTTTTTTTAACCGATGTTGGTTTGGATTATTTAACATTGGATAGGCCGGCCGCGACTTTATCGGGTGGCGAGGCCCAACGTATTCGTTTGGCTACTCAAATTGGTTCTTCTTTGGTGGGAGTTATTTACATATTAGACGAGCCATCGATTGGTTTGCATCAACGCGATAATAGTAAGTTAATAGTTACTTTAAAAAGATTAAGGGATTTAGGTAATACCGTTATAGTGGTAGAACATGATTACGAAACAATGATGGCGGCCGATCAGCTTATTGATATTGGTCCAGGTGCTGGTAAGCATGGTGGGGAAGTAGTGGCTCAAGGTACACCAGAAGAAGTGGCCAAAGTAAAAAATTCTTTAACTGGTCGCTATTTAGCCGGTTCTTTAAGTATTCCTTTACCCACAAAATATCGTTCAGGTAATGGCAAAAAAATAACTGTTAAGGGGGCCACTGAATTTAATCTTAAAAATATCACAGTAGATATACCTTTAGCTAAATTAGTTTGTATTACAGGTGTTTCTGGTTCAGGTAAATCCACTTTAATGACTGATATTTTATCTAAAGCTTTGGCTCAACATTTTTATAATGCCAAAGATTTACCCGGCCGGCATAAAGTCATTACTGGTTTAGAAAACGTTGATAAGGTTATTACTATTGACCAATCACCCATTGGTCGTACACCCCGGTCTAATCCGGCTACTTATACTGGTATTTTTACTTATATTAGAGATTTATTTTCCCAATTACCCGAGGCCAAAATTCGCGGTTATAATCCCGGGCGTTTTTCTTTTAATGTTAAAGGTGGTCGCTGTGAAGCTTGCGAAGGGGATGGTTTGGTGCGTATAGAAATGCATTTTTTACCAGATGTTTATGTGGAGTGTGAAGAATGTCATGGCCAGCGTTATAACCAGCAGGCTTTGGAGGTTCATTATAAAGGCAAAAATATTGCCAATGTTTTAGCTATGACAGCTGAAGAGGCTATGAATTTTTTTAGCAATATTCCGACTATTTACGACAAGCTCAAAGTTTTGTGCGATGTTGGTTTGGGTTATATACATTTGGGCCAAAGCGCTACCACCTTGTCTGGTGGTGAGGCTCAGCGTATTAAATTATCTACCGAGTTATCCCGTCGTTCTACTGGTCGCACGCTTTATATTTTAGACGAGCCAACCACTGGACTTCATTTTGACGATGTTAAACGTTTGTTGCAGGTTTTGAACGAATTGGTGGATAGGGGTAATACAGTTTTGATTATAGAACATAATTTAGATATTATGAAATCAGCCGACTGGATTTTAGATTTAGGTCCAGAAGGTGGCGACCAAGGCGGTCAGTTAGTGGCCCAGGGTACACCTAAAGAAGTGGCTAAGGTTAAAAATAGTTATACTGGCCAGTGGCTTAAAAAAGTTTTATAAACTTTGATAGTTATTTTAATACCCTCCTTACCTTTTCGTGCGAAAAGGTAAGGAGGGTATTAAGGTTGACTTATGGGTGGTATTTTGTTAAGGTAGTTTGATTCAAAAATAATCAAAATAAAACAAAAAACATTCATTAAAAAAGTGGAGGTAAAGATGCTACAGTCATCTTATTACAGTCAGTCGGAATTTATTTTTTTGGCTGGCATAGTATTGCTGGTAATTTCTGTTTTATTCTATTTTCTTTTTAAATTTATATTTAAAAAGAAAATAAGTTCTAATGTGTTATTAAGTGTTTTGGCAACACTAAGTGCTGGGGTAATTCTTTCGGTTATTTACTCTCTTAATCATAGGAGTATTGATGCCTCTTCAAATAGCAAAGTATTGTTATATCATGATTCAACAGTAGTTTCCCTGGTGGATTACCCAGTAATAAGCGGTTTAAGTTCTTTAAGGTTTACCTATGGTCCGAAAGTTACTGAGTATGTCATTAATGTTCCCAAGGATTTTGGTAAGTATTTAAGTTATTCATCCGCTGTGGTGGAAGTTATATATGATTATAATAACGAAAATCTATTGATTAAAGAATGCCAAAGGATGCTAATTAACAATCCTGGTAAAGTTGGCGATTATAATTTGGATACTTTATTTACTAGGGTCATTTCTTCAGTGCGAGATTGGCAAACTTACGAGCAGCCAAAAATTTATTCAGTAGAATATTATTATAAAAATTATTTAAACAATTATTTGGCAAATATCGGCATAAAGGTTAAGGGTGTTAATGTGTTATATTTTGACCCTCCCTTAGCACGTGGACCACATCAAAATTAAACAAATAAAACAGCAGTCAAGACTTAATAATAAAAGTTTTGACTGCTTATTTTTTAGTAATATTTTTGGTTTATTCTCAGAGCTATTATGAAGGGCGAAGTTATTATAATTAAAACTATTGTAAAATTAATTGATATGATAGTTAGAAGAATAATTAACAGAATAAACCATAACGATTTAATAGAAGCATTTATAGCTTCTAAATAATTTTTTAATTTGTTCATTTTTCCTCCAGTTGGTTTATTTTATGTCCTGAACTTAATCCTGTGGGGTTAGTTTGTCAAGTAAATAAATATCAAGGATAATAAGTATATGGGATTAACTTTTATTAAAATAAAGGAATATTTGTTTTATAGTTTAGTTTTTTTACTGCCTTGGCAAACCAGATGGATTGTTCGGGACGCTTTTATTAAAGATGAGGTTTGGGAATACGGTCGATTAAGTCTTTATGCTTGGGATATTTTATTAGTATTTTTGTTTTTATTAGTTATTCCCGAAGCTGTAAAAATTATTAAAAATTTTTGGCATAATTTTAAATTTAAAAATACCCAATTACCACAACCAGCTACAGCAGTTAATTTTGTTAGTAAGTCTCGGGAGCTTATTTTTGTTAGTTATTTAAGTTTATTGTTACTATCTTTTTTTACTATTATTTGGGCGCCAGATAAATTATTAGCTGCGATTTGGTCAATTAGGTTTTTGGAAATAGGTTTATTATGGTTGCTTGTTTTAATTATTAAAACAAACTTAATAAAATTTGGCCTAAGTTTTATAGGGGCTGGTTTTATTCAAGCGCTGTGGGCGATTGGCCAGTTTGCCTGGCAGGGCACCTTTGCCAGTAAATGGTTAGGTGTGGCCGACCATCCTTTGTTTCAACCGGGCAGTTCAGTAATCTTGGCTACTAGCGGCCGGTGGCTTAGGGCTTATGCCGGGCAAGTGCATCCTAATGTTTTAGGTGGTTTGTTGGTAATAGGCCTATTGTTTACAGTTTATTTGTTAATTGATTGTTTTTATAAAAAAGAATACAGCCAGTGCCGGGTTTGGTTGTTAATGGTTTATGTTGTTCAGTTGGCCGGGTTATTTTTTACTTTTTCTCGGGGTGCTTGGTTGGCTTTGTTTATAACTTTGTTTGTTTGGTGGTGGTTTAAAAAAGATAATCGATTAAGCCTAACTAAATTTAGTGTAGTAGCTATTGTAAGTTTTATTATTTTAGGTTTGGCGGCTTGGCCGCCGGTTAGCGGACGCCTATTAGGTGGCAGCCGTTTGGAACAGCAATCAGTAGAAGAACGGGTTGGGAGTGTTGAGGAAAGCCGCACTATGTTGGTGGATTATTGGTGGCAAGGTGTTGGTTTGGGTAACTACACTAAAAAATTACAAATTTATCAACCAACTTTGAAAGCTTATAAATATCAACCGGTTCATAATTTATGGTTGTTAATTTTAACAGAAATAGGCACTGTTGGTTTGATATTATTTTTATTTATCTGGTATTTATTTTGGCGGTTTAGCTCATCATTTTTTAGTAAATTGTTATTTTTACCCATTATTATAACTGGTTTAGTCGACCATTATTGGTGGACTATACCATCCATGTTTTTATTAGGCTGGCTTATTATTAGTTTGAATTTTATAGAAGAGTAGTAACACAAAGTAATAAAAAAGAACTTGACACAGTTAAAAACCTTGCTAAAATGCTATTAGCACTCTATAATGTAGAGTGCTAATTAAGTCTAAAAAGTATTAATAATTAAAGAAAAATCTATGAAATTACAGCCTTTAGGCGACCATTTGGTCGTTAAAATTACCAAGGAGGACAAAACCACTAAATCGGGTATTATTTTGCCAGATACGGTTGATAAAGAAAAACAAGAAACCGGTGAGGTTATAGCTGTGGGGCCGGGTAAATTATTGGACAACGGTAGTCGTTCTCCTATGGAGGTTAAAGTCGGTGATAAAATTTTATTTAAAAAGTACGCCTTGGATGAATTTAAAATAGAGGAAGAAGAGTTTGGTACTTTGCAATTATCCGACGTAATTGCCATTGTTGAATAATTTTATTGATTTGTAATTCTTAATTCATAATTTTTTATTTTATGGCTAAACAAATTCTTTTTAACGAGCAAGCCCGCGCTGCTTTGAAGCGGGGTGTAGATAAATTAGCTAACGCTGTTAAAGTTTCTTTGGGTCCCAGAGGACGTAATGTTATTTTGGATAAAGGTTTTGGTTCACCAATTGTTACTAATGACGGTGTAACCATTGCTAAAGAGATTGAACTGGAAGATAAGTTTGAGAATATCGGTGCCCAATTATTACAAGAAGTGGCTTCTAAAACTAATGATGTGGCTGGCGATGGTACCACCACGGCTACGGTTTTAGCTCAGGCTTTAATTCACGAGGGTTTTAAAAATTTGGCCGCCGGCGCTAACCCGCAGGCTTTACGCCATGGTATAGAAAAAGGTGTTTTGGCTGTGGTAGCGGATTTAAAAAAGCAATCTAAACTAGTTAATAGTAAAGAAGAAATTGCCCAAGTGGCGGCTATTTCGGCTAACGATAAAGAAGTTGGTAAGGTAATTGCTGAAGCTATGGATCAGGTTGGTAAAGATGGTGTTATTACTGTGGAAGAATCCCAGGGCTTAACTATTGAAAAGGAAGTGGTGGAAGGTATGCAGTTGGATAAAGGTTACGTCTCGCCTTATATGGTTACCAATGCCGATCGTATGGAAGCGGTTTATGAAGATCCTTATATTCTAGTGACAGATAAAAAAATCGCTGCCGTGCAGGAAATTTTGCCATTGTTAGAAAAAATTGCTCAAACCGGTAAAAAAGAATTGGTAATTATTGCTGAAGAGGTAGAAGGCGAGGCTTTGGCTACTTTTGTAGTAAATAATTTGCGTAAGACTTTTAATACTTTAGCCATTAAAGCGCCAGGTTTTGGCGATAGGCGTAAAGAACAATTGCAGGATATAGCTGCTTTAACTGGCGCTACTTTAGTCAGTGAAGAAGTTGGTTTAAAGTTTGATGCGGTGGGTTTGGAAGTTTTGGGTGGCGCCCGTAAAGTTATTGCCACTAAAGAACATACGACGATTGTGGATGGCAAGGGCGACCAAGCCAAAATAAAAGACAGAATCAGCCAGATTAAAAAAGAAATTGAACTAAGCGATTCAGATTTTGATAAAGAAAAACTACAAGAAAGATTAGCCAAGTTATCCGGTGGTGTAGCGGTTATTAAAGTGGGGGCGGCTACAGAAACGGAAATGAAAGAAAGAAAGTATAAGGTAGAAGATGCTTTGAATGCTACCAAGGCGGCCGTAGAGGAAGGTATTGTAGTGGGCGGTGGTGTAGCTTTGTTACGAGCGGCTGAATCTTTGTTAAAGTTGGAAGTTTCGGTTGAAGAAAAAGTCGGGCTTAATATTTTACTTAAGGCCTTGGCTGAACCTTTAAAGCAGATTGCTGAAAATGCCGGTAAGGACGGCGCTGTGGTGGTAGATAATGTCCAAAAGAATAAAGGTAATTATGGTTATAATGGAGCAACTGATAGTTATGAAGATTTAGTTAAGGCTGGCGTGGTAGATCCAGCTAAGGTAACCAGATCGGCTGTTCAAAATGCCGCTTCTATAGCTATTATGTTCTTAACTACTGAAGCAGTTGTAACAGATTTGCCAGAAAAAAAGGATGATAAGGCCGGCTCTGGTATGCCGCCAGGTATGGATATGGGCTATTAAAAAATAACTTGTAAAGCATAGTTTATAGCCAACGGCTCAACAATTCTAAATTGTTGAGCCGTTTAGGTTTTAAGGGGCTTTTTAAGTAGTTTTTTGTTAAAAAATAGGCTATACTATAATAGTATGGCGCAAACTGGACTAAATATAGAACTGTTTCAAAAACCAATGCGCTGGTACTTAGATGTCGCTGAGTTGCCTTTTGTTTTTTTATCTTTAATAATTATTTTAACTTACACGGGAAGTTTTTGGTTGGATTGGTCTTATGTCCGAATGGTTTTTCCGTTAGTATTAATTTATCAGTTGGTGGCGGCGGTAGTTAATGCTTATTTAAGTTTAGTTCAGCCGGCTAACTTAAAACAAACAGCGGTTATTTGTTTATTAACGGCTGTAGGTGGGGCTTTGGTTTCAGCTGTTGCTGCTTTAATAAGGTTTTGGTACCCTTGGTTATTTTTTAATTTAATAGCTGAACCTATTTGGAGTGGTTTATTGGCCATAATAGTTGGTGTGTTAGCTTTTGGTTTTTTTCATTTGCCCAAGTTTGCTCGAACCAAAGAATTACCTGACAATGATGATCAATCACAAATTTAATAATTATTTATTTTTTTAACATGACAAATAGAACAAATCAATTCATTTTGCCTTTTTCGCAAATAACCATCAAGGATATACCTTTGGTGGGTGGTAAGAATGCTTCTTTGGGTGAAATGTACCAAAAGTTATTAAAACGAGGTGTTAGGGTACCAGATGGTTTTGCTGTAACAGCTTATGCTTACCGTTATTTTTTAAAGCAGGCCGGTTTGGATAAAAAAATAAGGACCCTTTTAAAGGGTTTGAATACTCATAATCTTAAAGATTTAGCCGCTCGTGGTAAGGCAGTGCGCCAAGTTATTTTACAGGCAGAATTTCCCGAGGATTTAAAAGAAGCTATTGCCAAAGCCTATCAAACTTTAAGTAAAGAATTTAAAACTGTTAATTTAGGTGTCGCCGTGCGCTCTTCAGCTACCGCGGAAGATTTACCCGACGCTTCTTTTGCTGGTCAACAAGAATCTTACCTTAACATAAAAGGGGTGGAGGCTTTACTTAAGGCTTCCAAAGAATGTGTGGCTTCGTTGTTTACTGATCGGGCGATTTCTTATCGGGTAGATAAAAAGTTTGATCATTTTGCTATTGCTTTGTCGATTGCTGTGCAAAAAATGGTTCGTTCCGATAAATCCGTATCCGGTGTTATGTTTAGTATTGATACGGAATCTGGTTTTCGTGAAACAGTTATTATTAACGCCACTTATGGTTTAGGCGAGTATATAGTTAAAGGTTATGTTAATCCCGACGAATATGTTGTTTTTAAACCGACTTTTAAAAAAGGTTATCCGGCAATTATTTCTAAAAAATTAGGTTCCAAAAAAGTTAAATTGGTTTATGGTCAGGGTAATAGGCCTACGGCTAAGAAAAATGTTACTTTAGCTGACCAGCAAAAATTTACTTTAACCGATAAAGAAATTTTGCAATTAGCTACTTGGGCTATTCAGGTGGAGGATCATTACAAAAAACCTATGGATATGGAATGGGCTAAAGATGGTTTAACTAATAAGTTGTATATGGTTCAAGCTCGTCCAGAAACAGTGGAGGCTAATAAATCTAGGCAAATGCTAGAAAAGTATCAACTTAATAAAAAAGGTAAAGTGTTAATAACTGGTACAGCTGTGGGAGCTAAAATTGGTCAAGGTAAGGTTAATATTATTAAACAGGTTGGCCAGATTAGCCATTTTAAGCCCGGGAGCGTGCTGGTAACCGAAATGACCGATCCGGATTGGGAACCGGTTATGAAGCAAGCCTCGGCCATTGTAACCAATTCTGGTGGCCGGACCTGCCATGCGGCTATAGTTTCCAGAGAGTTGGGTATTCCTTGTATAGTCGGTACTATTCACGGCACAACAACTCTTAAAGAGGGTAAGCCGATTACTGTTTCTTGCGCTGAAGGAGAAGTCGGTCAAGTTTATGAAGGTTTGTTGCCTTTTGAGATTAAGAAAACTGATTTAGGAAAACTACCCGAAACCAAAACAATGATTATGATGAATATAGGTGAACCACAGCAGGCTTTTGCTTTGTCTAGTTTGCCCAGCGACGGCGTAGGTTTAGCTCGTCAGGAATTGATTATTAATGATTTTATAAAAATTCATCCATTAGCTTTGTTGAATTATGGTAAGTTAAAGGATAAATCAGCTAAGAAAAAAATTGATCAGCTAACTTATGGTTATAAAAATAAAAGCCAATATTATATAGACAAATTAGCTGAAGGAGTGGCTGTCTTAGCAGCGGCTTTTTATCCCAAAGATGTTATTATTCGTTTGTCTGATTTTAGAAGTAATGAGTATGCCAATTTAATTGGTGGCAAAGCTTTTGAGCCCGAAGAAAGAAACCCAATGATTGGTTGGCGCGGAGCTTCTCGGTATTACGATCCAACTTATGAGCCGGCTTTTCGTTTGGAATGTAAGGCTTTAAAAAAAGTTAGACAAGAATTTGGTTTAACTAACCTTAAAATTATGGTGCCTTTTTGCCGCACTGTACTAGAGGGCCAAAAAGTTCTTAAGATTATGGCCGAGGAAGGGTTAAAACGCGGTCAGAATGGTTTGGAAGTTTATGTGATGTGTGAAATACCTTCCAATGTTATTTTGGCTCAGGAGTTTGCCAAGATTTTTGACGGCTTTTCTATTGGCTCCAATGATTTAACCCAGTTAACCTTAGGGGTGGATAGGGATTCGGCTTTAGTGGCCCATGTTTATGACGAACGTAATCAAGCAGTTAAGAGTTTAATTAGCCAGGTAATTAAAGCGGCTAAGGCTTCTAAAACTAAGATTGGTATTTGTGGGCAAGCGCCCTCGGACTTCCCGGATTTTGCTGAGTTTTTGGTAAGGGAGGGTATAGATTCTATTTCTTTAAATCCGGATACGGTTTTAGAAACTAAATTAAGAATCGCCAAATTAGAAAAGAAGTTAAAGCGTAAATAAGTGAAGTATTAGCACTTAAACACCCATTGTTACTTAATTAACAATGGGTGTTTTTAATCAAAGGTTAATAAGATTTTTTAGATTTTATCTAATTATTACCCTTGACGTTACTTTAATTTAATGCTATTTTAGTTTACTATTAAAATTATCAAAATAAAATTTATCAAAAAATATAGGAGGCCAATGGTTACATAAAAAATAAAAGCTCTTTAAAATTTTTCTCCACTTTTCCACTCGGACTCATCTGTCGAGTGAGAACTAATTGCTTGCTATAAATTAACAAGCAGGCAAAAAATAACTAATTTTAAAATAAAATTATGGAGTAAAAATGAGTAGCCAACCTTTTAATTCAGCAAACTGGCCGACGGTTTGTAAACAGATTAATTCGGATATGGAAATTTTGTTTGGCGGACATAATTATGTTTTTCGTCCCGATGGTGATGAAATAATATTTATGGCCTCAGAACAAAGATTGCCTCATACTGTTGTTGAAAAGATTAAGTTACCCGATAATGTTACTTTATTAAAAACTTCAACCGGTGCCACTAAGTTAAAATCTCAAAATCCGTTTGATATATTTACGGTTGTTGCGGCCAGCGTTCAGCTTATTTAGTTGGTTAGTCATGTTTTCCCCTTGGGTAAATTTTTAATAATAAGTCCTTTACCCAAGGGCTTTATTTTTTTAAAGAAAAGTGTTACAGTAGCAAAGCTAAAATAGGGTTTAGTCTTTTTGGCGGAGAGGTCGCATACCACCGCCAAGGGCGGGATATAATCCCGGTAACTTGGTATCTTAAAAAGTTTGTAAGTTTAAAATGTTTAATTTCCTGGGCGGAGAGGTCGCATAGTGGTCTAGTGCGCCTGCTTGGAGAGCAGGTATACCGCAAGGTATCGGGGGTTCGAATCCCCCTCTCTCCGCTTAGGAAATTAGATATATTCTTTGGGGGGAAAGAATATGTATTATGTTTATGTTTTAAAAAGTCAGAAGACGGACAGGTATTACATAGGATCAACTGGTAATCTGGAAGATAGATTGATTAGGCATAATTCTAGTAGAAGTAAATTAACTAAAAAAGAAGCGCCGTGGAAATTGGTATATAGTGAATTATATAGTAGTAGAAAAGAGGCGGTAAAAAGAGAAAAACAAATAAAAAGTTATCATGGTGGTAACGAATTTAAAAGATTGTTTAAATAGGTTATTATTTTAATAGTAGCTTAATGCGTCCCGCCAGGGCGGGATATACCGCAAGGTATCGGGTAGGGCAGTTTGCCCCGCTGTCGGCGGGGAATCCCCCCTCTCCGCCAAAAAGATTAATAAAATAGGCTAAATAGTTTTTTTTAAGGGTAATAAAATAAATAGCATTCTGGTGCCCTTTGGGGAGGACGGGGTATACTTTATAAGATGTAGGAAATTTATTTTTTAATAGTTAGTGTATAAATAGCCTATGTTAAAAAATCATATTCATATTCTAAAAATGGGTGGTACGGTGGAATTTAACGACCCGGCTTATGAAAATA
This sequence comes from Patescibacteria group bacterium, assembly GCA_018817715.1. Lineage (NCBI taxonomy): Bacteria > Patescibacteria group bacterium. Next base: position 101,263 of record JAHITT010000004.1, on the reverse strand, counting down.
TCAACAAAGAATTAATGAAAATTGATTCTACTATTGATAGTTATTTTAAAAATCTTATCAAGCCGCATTTTACATTCAGCGTTGAAACCGTTTGTAATAAAGATAGTCGTAGTATAACAAGGGAAGATTTGGAAAAATTAGTTAAGGAAATAAAAATAACTAGCCACAGTAATATATTAATAACCCACGGTACTTTTACCATGAAGGACACAGCAAAATTTTTGGAAGAAAATTTAATAACTGATGGTCCAATAAATAAAAAAATTATTATTACCGGTTCTATGATTCCGATTATGGGTTTTGCTGTTTCCGACGCTGCTTTTAATTTAGGTTATAGTATAGCTTCTTTTAATAGCGTGGCTGAGGGTGTGTATTTGTGTATGAACGGTGGTTTATTTAAATATAGTGAAGTGGAAAAGAATATTAATTTACTGAGGTTTGAGTAGAATATTTAAAAGTTGTTTTTTATAACATGGCAACCAACAACGACAACGTACAACAAATAAAGTCGCGACTGGATGTAGTGGATGTGTTGTCCGAATACATGCAACTAAAACCGGCTGGTCAGAATTATAAAGGCTTGTGTCCGTTTCACAATGAAAAAAGCCCCTCTTTTATGGTGAGCAAAGAACGGCAGATGTGGCATTGTTTTGGTTGCAACCTTGGTGGCGATATTTTTGAGTTTGTCCAAAAAATGGAAGGTTTGGAATTTCCCGAAGCTTTGGAAATTTTAGCTCGTAAAGCCGGTGTTACCTTACAACAGTATCAGGCCAAGCCCGGGGAATATAATCAGCGTTTGCGGGTGTTTGCGGTTTTGGAAGCTACGCAAAAATTTTATACTGACTATTTGTTAGGTTCTTTTGGTGTGGTGCCTCGTCAATATTTAAATAAACGCCAAGTGAACCAGGATAGTTTAACAGTTTTTGGTTTAGGCTATGCTCCTAAAGATTGGGACAAGTTAAGTATTTATTTAACTAATCAAGGTTTTAGCTTATCGGAAATAGTGGCGGCTGGAGTAGGTGTTAAAAGTGATCGGGGCCCCGGACTTTATGACAGATTTCGTGACCGGTTAATGTTTCCGATAAATGATTTGCAGGGCCGTATAGTTGGTTTTGGTGGTCGGACCTTACAAGTTGAACCCAAAGAAGCTAAATATATAAATTCTCCGCAAGGTTTGGTTTATAATAAAAGTTTGTTGGTTTACAATTTAGATCGAGCCAAACAGTTTATTAGAGAGTTAGGTTATGCCGTTTTAGTGGAGGGTTATATGGATGTGTTGGCTTGTTGGCAAGTTGGTATAAAAAATGTGGTGGCTACTTCGGGTACGGCTTTAACCTTAGAACAGATCAAATTAATTAAACGTTATACTAGTGAAGTTAGATTAGCTTTTGATGCGGATTTAGCTGGTCAAAGCGCGGCCGAACGGGGTATTGATATAGCCTTGCAGGCTGGTTTAGAAGTTAGGGTTATAACTTTGCCTCAAGGCAAGGATCCAGATGATTGTGCTAGGCAGGACCAGGCAGGTTTGCTAAAAGCCGTGGAGCAAGCTTTGCCTATAGTGGATAGTGCCTTTCAGACAGTTTTAAAAAATATTGATATAACCAGTCGACAAGGCCAAAGTCAGGCGGCTGATAAATTATTAACAGTTATTGGTAAATTACCCGATCCAATTGAGCAAGATTTTTATCTTAAACAATTAAGCAGGGAACTTAAAGTTAACGAATCAGCTATTAGGCAAAAATTTTCTTTATTAATGACTAAACAAAAATCACCAGTTCTTAAATATTCTGTAGATAAGAAATCAGCCGAGGAGCCAGTTGTGGCGATTAATCCAGCTACTCGCCCGGAAGTATTATTTCAGCGTTTATTGGCTTTGATTATTAAGGAGCCTTCTTATTTTGCTAGAGTTATGGATAATTTTAAAACTGAAGTTGTACCGCCTGGTCTCTTGCAAGAACTTTACAATCAGCTGCGTCTTTACTATAATTTAGATCAGACTAACGAAATTAGCAGTCTTTTACAGGAGCTTTCAGCTGAAGCCTCATTGAGCCAGCTGATCGGTATACTCCAGCTCCAAGCTGAACATGATTTCGTTGACATGGAGTCTTTTGAACTGGAAGCGGAATTAGCTTCCTTACTTAAGCAACTCAATGTTTTATATTTAAGCGCTGAACTTAAACGTTTAAGCGTTTTAATTCGCCAAACTGAACAGTCCGGCGACCATAACGAGCTGGAAGAAGTCCTGGCCCGTTTTGCCGCTATTAGTCAAGAATTGGCTAGGGTTCAGCAATAATTAATATGACAAAAAAATCTACTCTTAAGTCAGCTGGCAAAAAAACCAGTCGGTCGGTTAAAAAATCAACCAAAGCTAAAGCCGTAAAAAAATCGGTTACAGCTAAGAAAAAGTTGGTTAAAAAATCAACCAAAGCTAAAGCCGTAAAAAAAACAGTTAAACGTTTAGCTGTTAAATCTGTTAAGAAATCAACTAAAGCTAAAAAGCTAGTTGTTTTAGAAATAAATCAGGATGATTTAGGAAAATTAATTCGCAAAGGACGCAGTCGCGGTTTTATCACCGAAGATGAGGCTTTGACTGTTTTTCCCGAGGTGGAAGAATATGCCCAGAAATATGATGATTTTTTGGATGATTTGGATAAGCAGGGCATTCAGGTTTTGGAAACCGATGGTGGCATTTTGGATATGGGTGAAAAACGAGAAGAAATTTTTAAAAAAGCCGGTTTGATTAATGAAAAAAAACCTTATGACCTTTCGGAAATTTCTACTGATTCTATCCAAATGTATTTAAGGGAAATTGGTAAGGTGCCTTTGTTAACTTCGGAAGAAGAAGTGGTGTTAGCCAAGCGCAAGGAACGAGGCGAACAAGAGGCTAAAAAAAGATTAATAGAAGCTAATTTGCGGTTGGTTGTATCGATTGCCAAAAAATTTACTGGTAAGTCTTTGTCACTGTTAGATTTAATTCAGGAAGGTAATATTGGTATGTTCCGGGCTGTAGAAAAATTTGATTATCGCAAGGGTTATAAATTTTCTACTTATGCCACCTGGTGGATTCGCCAAGCTATTACCCGAGCTTTAGCTGATCAGTCACGAACTATTCGTATACCGGTTCATATGGTCGAAACTATTAATCGTTTTCAGCAAGTGGAGCGCCAGTTAATTCAAGATTTAGGCCGGGAACCTTTGCCCGAAGAAATTGCTGCTGAAATGGGCGAGCCTTTGGAAAAGATTTTGCATATTATTAAAATTTCTCAGGAAACCATTAGTTTGGAAACTTCGGTCGGCGAAGATGATGAAGATTCTACTTTGGGTGATTTTATTGAAGATATAAAAACTGTTAGTCCGGATAGAGTGGCGGCTTTGCAACTTTTGCGTGATCATGTTAAAGAAATAGTGGGCGAGCTTACACCACGTGAACAAAAAATATTGGAAATGCGTTTTGGTTTGCAAGATGGTGTTTCTCATACTTTAGAAGAGGTTGGCCAGGAGTTTGGTGTGACTAGAGAGCGTATTCGTCAAATAGAAGCCAAGGCTTTGGAACGTATTCAGTTGCATGTAGATATGAGAAAGTTAAGAGATTATTAAATTTAAAATTAGAAATTAATAATTATTAATTATGTCTAAATTAAGTAAAGCGGATTTATTAAAAGAGACGATTGAGCATATTGATTTTACTAAGATTGATGCTTCGTATTTAGTGCCAGCTATGTCCAAAATGTCTTTTTCGTCGCGTGATTTAGCGCGGGCGGCTGACATTTACAAAATGATGCTAGCCAAAAAAGATTGCACGGTTATTTTAACTTTGGCTGGTTCCACCAGTGCTGGCGGTTGTATGCAGGTGTATGTTGATTTAATAAAAAATAATATGGTGGATGCTATTGTAGCCACCGGTGCTTCCATTGTCGACATGGATTTTTTTGAAGCTTTAGGTTATAAGCATTATAAAGGTACACCTTTTATAGACGATAACGAACTTAGAGATCTTTCTATTGACCGTATTTACGATACTTTTATTAATGAAGAAGAACTAAAAGATTGTGATGCTATTATTGGTAAAATTGCTGATTCTTTGGAAGCCAAGCCTTATTCTTCGCGGGAGTTTATTAAGGTCATGGGCCAGTTCTTAAAAGAGGGTGGCGCTAAAAAGCAGGATTCTTTAGTCCAAGTAGCTTACGAAAAAGGTGTGCCAATTTTTTGTCCGGCTTTTTCCGATTCTTCAGCCGGTTTTGGTTTGGTTTATCATCAATACCATAATCCGGAAAAACATTTATCAATTGATTCGGTAAAAGATTTTTTGGAGTTAACCAAAATTAAAATGGCCGCTCCGACCAGTGGTTTATTGATGATTGGCGGCGGTGTGCCTAAGAATTTTGCCCAAGACACGGTGGTAGCGGCTGAAGTATTGGGTAAGGAAGTTCCTATGCATCAGTACGCTATTCAATTAACTGTGGCCGATGTTAGGGATGGCGCTTGTTCCAGCTCTACCCTTAAAGAAGCCAGTTCTTGGGGCAAAGTAGAAACCAATTACGAGCAAATGGTTTATGCTGAAGCTACTTTAACCCTGCCGTTAATAGCGGCTTACGCTTATCAGAGTGGCGTTTGGAAAGACAGGGAAGTTAAGCGCTGGGCTGATTTTTTAGATAAGAAATAAATTAATTTTAAATAAAAAGGCGAATTAATCATTCGCCTTTTAGGTTTATATTTCCTGCCAAACAATTTTTAAGGTTTGGAAATATTTAGCTGTAAATTTTACAGCCTCGGCAACATCAAACGGCTTACAAGTGTAGCAATCCACTGTTACCAGAGGGGGAGAGCAAGGATAACTATAGATGGTTGCTCCTGAGGTACGCCAGTGTACCCAACCACCAAAGCCTAATTCGTGAGCGGAATAAGCTTGTGGTCCGTTGATTATTTCCATATTTACAACTTCAGCCAGTTTTTTAAAGTAGTCCACCATTTGTTCCGGAGTTACTAAATTTTCTGTAAGTGCTTCAATTATTAAACGTTGCCGTAGAATACTAGGCGCCAAGTTTTTAAATGGTGCCATTTGAACCTCCTTTGTTGGTTAGTGTTTTTTTGTTTTAACTAGCTAAGTTAGCAGATATGTTAGAGCTGTCCATAAAAGAAGGGTTTTATTATAAAAAGTAAACAAGTTATTTACTTTTTTATTAAATTGTATTAAGTTATAAGCATATGATGCGGAATAAAAAGTTGGCCGAATATATATTAGATATACTTAAATACGGTCCTAAAAATGTGGTGGAATTGATTGAACAAATTAAAAAAGAGCGCCCTGGTACCACCAAACAGGGGGTTTATGCTTCTTTACGCAAACTTAAGAAACAGGAAGAAGTGGTGATACACCACAAACAAACTTCTTTAAATTTGAAATGGTTGAATGAAATGTCTATCTATTTTTCTACAGCTCGTAGTAATTATATAAAGCAGGTTGATTTTGGGGACGCCACTTCTTTAGACCAGAAAGAAAAAATAGAATATTATTTTAGCAATCCGGCTGTAACAGATGCTTTTTGGGGCCATCTTCTTTATATGTTAATAGAGCGGCAAGACTTAAAGGGTCCAATATTTTTGTACAATCCACATTGTTGGTTTTTTGTGGTACGTAGTGATAGTGAAAAGGCTTTACGTGATTTTATGGTTGAACGAGGAGCTAAGTATTTTTTAACTGTTCATGGTAGAACTCCATTGGATCAATATATTACAAAAGAATTCAGAAACGATAATAGTCAATATCACATGAGCGATAAAGTTCCTTTTCCTCGCTTGAATTATTATCTTAATTTGGTGGGAGAGTTTATAATTGAAGTTTGGATAAATCCCAGGATAGCTAGAGATATTGAAAATTTGTATCATAATACCAAAGTAGTTGATCAAACAGCTATAAATAAGTTAAATTCATTGATAAATAGCCGGGGCCGCAGCCGTTTAGTTGTTTCCCGTAATAAGTTGAGGGCTGATAAATTAGCTAAAATGTTTAGTAAGAATTTTTATATACAGAAAAGTGATCGTTAAGAAGATGTCTATTTTTTATTTATCAACAAAATAGCAAATTAATTAATAAAAGTATAACCAAATAAAGTAATTAATTTTTTATGTAGTCTTTGACAGTTGGCTGATTTAATGCGATAATGCCTTGTTCTATGACAGAAGCTAAAAATATTATCCAAGGTTTTTTTGGTTTAGGCCTTGCGCCACGGCTGTTAGAAACTTTGGATCGACTTAAACTTGTTACTCCGACACCTATTCAACAGGCGGCTATTTTGCCAGCTATTGAAGGTAAAGATTTAATCGGCGTAGCGCAAACAGGTACAGGCAAAACCTTGGCTTTTGCTTTGCCAGCTATACAACGTTTAGCTGGTTCAAAAAACCAAGCTTTGGTTATTTTACCAACTCGGGAATTGGCCTTACAGGTAGATGAGGTTTTTCGTAAAATTGGTGGGTCTTTTGGTTTACGTACAGTTGTCTTGATTGGCGGGCAGGATATTAGAAAGCAATTAACAGCCCTGTCTAAGCGCCCGCATATTATTATTGCCACACCTGGTCGATTAATAGATCATTTGGAACAAAAAACTATTCAACTTAATCAGGTAAGTATTTTGGTTTTAGACGAGGCCGACCGTATGCTGGATATGGGTTTTTTGCCTCAAATAAACCGTATTTTAAAAGCTGTTCCCACCAATCGTCAAACTATGTTATTTTCGGCCACTATGCCCGAAGGTATTGTGCGGATTGCTGCTACTTATATGAAGTTACCCGTACGAGTGGAAATAGATCGGCCTGGCACAGCGGCTGATAAAGTTACTCAAGAATTATTTGTGGTCGCGCGAGAATCTAAAAGTTTATTGCTTAAAAAATTACTGGCTGATTATCGTGGTTCGACTTTAGTGTTTTGTCGTACTAAATTTAATGCTAAAAAAGTTACTCGAGCGGTGCAAGCTATGGGTCATCAGGCCGCCGAAATACATTCCAACCGTTCTTTAAACCAAAGGCGGGAAGCTTTGGATGGTTTTAAATCCGGACGTTACCGTGTTTTGGTAGCTACCGATATTGCTGCTCGCGGTATTGATGTTACAGGAATTGAATTGGTTATTAATTATGATTTGCCAGACAACCCTGGCGATTATGTGCATCGAATCGGCCGAACTGGCCGGGCTGGTCAAAGTGGTTTAGCAATTTCTTTTGCTACCCCGGATCAACGTAAAGAGGTACGGGAAATAGAAAAACTGGTACGTATTATGTTGTCGCCTTCTAAATTGCCAGTTTTGCCAACTTTAGATAAAACATCCGTTACTCCTAGGTCAACTAGGTCGTCTGGATCAGCTAAGTCTCGGCGGGGTTATGGCGGGGGCAAACAGTATCCAGCCCGTCGTCAATATAGATAACTAATTCTAATATTTTAAAACAGGACTAAAGAGTCCTGTTTTAAAATATTAGAATTAATAGTAATTAATCAAAGTTTTTTTATTTTTTAAACCAGGCTATTATTACGTACAGCCAAAATACAGCAAATAATAACCACACTAACCACAGCCAATTAACTAAAAAGGCGCCAAAATAAGTACCTAAGGCCAAGCCGAGCATTAGTCCGCCCCAGGCAATAAATTTTAGTTCCCACCATCGCCAAGTAGAATCTTTGAATAAATTCATACTTTTATTGTTAGTTGATTAAGTCTAAAGTAATTATACACCTCTTAGAGAAATTAGAGGAGTTAAAGAATATTTTTAACTAGCTAGAAATAGCCGGCTAGTTATGGTACAAGTACTGCATATGAAAATAGTTATTATTGGTGGTGGCGCCGCCGGCTTAATGGCCATGGCCACGATATTAGAACAAAACTCCGACGTTCAAGTAACTTTAGTGGAGCGCAATGATAGTTTGGGTAAAAAAGTTATTATTTCCGGTGGCGGTCGTTGTAATGTGACTACCGGTTTGGAAGATGTAAAAAGTTTGCTGACTAAATATCCTCGGGGTGGCAAGTTTTTATTGTCAGCTATGCATCAGTGGCCGCCTCAGGCTACTAAGGATTGGTTTATTAAGCGGGGTGTGCCTTTAAAAACAGAAGCAGATTTAAGAGTTTTCCCCGTATCCGATAACGGCCAAGATATAGTAAAAGTTTTTGAACAATTATTTACACAACGTCAGGCTACAGTACTGCTTAAAGCTAGTGTGATTAAAGTAGTTAAACAAGATAAACGATTTGCTGTTTATCTTAAAGGTCAAATTGAACCCTTGTTGGCTGATAAATTAATTATTACTACTGGTGGGCAGGCTTATCGCCAAACTGGTTCGACTGGTGATGGTTATGCTTTTGCTTTAGCTTTGGGGCATACCATTAGTCAATTAGCCCCCAGTTTAAACGCTTTTCAGACCCAGGAAACTTGGCCAGCTACTTTGGCTGGTTTATCTTTTAAATCAGTTAAACTAACAGTCCAGACAAAAAAGGTTTTAAGTTTTACCGGACCATTTTTATTTACCCATCAAGGTCTTAGCGGGCCGGCAGTTTTTGCCTTGTCCTCTTTGACTGCTTGGGAAAATTATAATGCGCAAGCGCCGCTTAATATTAAAATTGATTTTTTTCCCGAACAAACAAGAGAAGAGTTAATAAGCAAAATTAAAACCGCTAATTTAGCTGGCGCGAAAAAGAATTTTTATAATATTTTAAGTTTGTTGGTGTCAAAATCTTTAATTGAGGTTATGGCCAGTCAATTTAATTGGCCACCTAACAAACATGCTGGGGAAATAAGCAAAAAAGAATTAGTTGTAGTAGCCACTTGGTTAAAAGGTTTACCACTTAAAGTAATTCGGCGGGGCGCTGGGGACGAATTTGTAACAGCCGGCGGAGTTAACCTTAAAGAAGTTAATCCCAGCACTATGGAATCACGTTTATGTCCGGGGCTGTATTTTGCTGGGGAAATTTTGGATGTGGACGGGTTTACCGGCGGCTTTAACTTACAGGCTTCTTGGGCTACTGGGCGGCTGGCTGGTACAGCCAGCAGTGCCTAAAGTTAACTACAAACTACCCAAGTCTAAAGTTTCATCTATACGGATTTGGCTAACAAATTCCGGAATATGGCTTACTAAAATAAGAGCCCCTTGGTATTTATCCAAAGCTTGGGCAATAATTGGTAAATGTCTAAAATTTATGTGATTGGTTGGTTCGTCCAAAAGTAATAAGCCCGGCCTAATTAAAACTAATCTGGCTAAGGATAATAAACCTTTTTGACCTTCGGATAAATTTTTAATTTGATTATTTAATATTTTGCCATCTAATAAAAAACCGGCGGCGGTAGAACGTAAGGTATGTTCATCTGGTTTGGCCATAGCTGTTAGCAAGCTGTCGTAGGCAGTTTGTTCAAAATCAAGAGTAGAAAAATCTTGACGATAATAACCTAAACGAGTGTCTTTATTTAGGGTGGTACCCGGTGCCGTACCTAAGGCTAGTTTTTGTAAAAAAGAAGTTTTGCCAATACCATTGGGGCCGGCGATTAATAGGTGAGAATCACGTCTTAAAACTAAATTAGTTTCGTGGTGTTCGGTTTCTCCAGCTTTAATTAGGCTAATCTGGTTAAGTTCGAGAATTTTACCATTAAAATCCGAAGGAAAACTTTGTACTGGTATTATAAAAGGCCGGATGGTTTTATCTTCTTGACGTACTTCCACCATGTTTTCTTTGGCTTCGGCCGCGGCCAGACGCATTTTTTTAGCCACTAATCTTAGTTTGCCACCTTTGTGGGCAAAAACTTCAGCTTGGGCGACTTGTTTTTTTATTTCCGCTTCGGCCCGGGCATTTTGCCGGCGTTCACGTTCTAAACGTAGGCCAATTTCTTGCACTACATCTAGGTAAGTACCGGCGTATTGTTCTACTTTATGGGTGTTAACATCCAAATAAAGTACATTATCGGTAAAGGAGTTTAAAAAGTCGGCATCATGCGAAATTACTATAACAGTTTTTTGGTAAGTCATTAAAAAACCTGTCAGATGATCAATGCCCGCCTGATCTAAATTATTCGTTGGCTCATCCAACAGCAAAATATCTGGATCTTGCAGTAGGGAATAGGCTAATAATAATCTGGCTTGTTGGCCACCAGAATGGTGGCGTAATTTTTTTTCTAAATCAGTTTTAAGTTGTACGGCGTCCAAAACCTTAGCAATATGCTTGTTAAGGTTATAAGGTACGTCTACAAAAGTGGTGGCGTAATATTCTCGTACGGTTAAATCTAAAAGTTCGGGGGCGATTACTTGTTTGGCTATACCCACGGAAATATCTTTAGGTGTTAAAAAAATTCCACCGCTAGTAGGTTGGGCCTGTTTTAAAATAAGGTTAAATAAAGAGGTTTTACCCGCACCGTTTTGGCCCATTAGGGCGACTCTGGAGCCATTACGCACGGTAAAACTGGCCTCATTTAAAACGATTTTGGTTTCGTTATAAGCAAAGCTTACTTCGTCAAATCTAAGGATTACATTGTTATTGGACATAGTTGTCACAGTTTACACGACATTGTTGTTTCTGAAAAGGGTAGCGACTAGTTAAGAGGCCTTTAACCCTTTATTTGAGCAGTTTAATTTTTTGTCGGGTATTTTTTAAGTTCTTTATTTAAACAATAATAATAAATAAAACGCCTTAAATAAGGCGCTGGGTGTTTATTGAACAAGTTAAATGTTAAATTATTTTTTAATTAAACCAATCAGTAATTTTATCCAAAGATCGTCTGGTTCTTGGTTTTTTAGGTGGTTCGGCCCGGTAACCAAAAGCTACCAAGCAAGTCACGCCAAAATGTTGTTTGTCTAGTATTTTTTCATCAACCAGTATTTGTTCTAATTTCTCCCGATTAAAGCCTTCTATGGGACAGGAATCAATTTTTAGTAGGGCGGCCGCCGTCATCATATTGCTAAGCGCTATGTAAGCCTGTTTACTAGCCCAATCAAACAGAGAAGTTTCATTGTTCAAATTAAAATCTGTTTGTTGAAATTTTTTAAGTCGGTTAATTCTGGTCTCAATTATTTCGGGCGGACTTTTTTGCACTTCAGCCATAGTAGATTTTATATAATCAGAATCATAGGACATGTCGGCGCCGGTTCTGGCTAGAATTATAACAAAATGGCTGGCCGTAGGTAGCTGTTTTTGCGCGCCCCAGCAGACTGGCCTTATTTTTTCCCTTAAGTCTGGATTTTGCAGTATTAGGAATTTCCAAGGCTCAAAACCAAAAGAGCTGGGCGATAATCGGGCCGCTTCTAAAATAACATTAAAATCTGGCTTAGAAATTTTTTTATGGGGATTAAATTCCTTGCAGGCGTGCCGAAAATTAAAAGCTGATAGAATTTGTTCTGGAGTGTTCATATCTTAATTATAACACAGACTAATTATAAAACTCCTTAGCTAAACTAAGGAGTTTTATAAAGTAAGAAATTTTGATTGGTTATCTGGTAAGAGTGTTAAAGATCACCAGTAATAAACCAATAGCAAAAATAGTGCCAAAGATTATTTTATTATATTTAGCCATTATCAGCGGTAAGTAAATGTCAAAATTATCCTGTCTATCGGTGGTGTATTTCATAGCCACAGGCGTAAGCGGGCAGGTCCAGCGGTTAATTAATAAAACAATAGATTCCATAACTAAAAGTCCGATTGATATCCACAACCAGATATTAAAAGTTTTAGTCAGTCCGGCATATAAAATGTATATTGTTGCCACAGCCATAATCAGCCAGATAATAGTGTGCAGGGATTTTATAAAAGTTAAAGACTGTTCGGTTTTCATAATATTGATTAGGTTTAAATTAAACCCCTAAGAACATATCATATTTATAGACTAATAACAAAAAACACCACACAAGGTGATGTCTTTTGTTATGGCTCGCCCTGCTCAACGATTTTCGAACTTTTGACTGGGCGGAGGAGTACAAATATCCTACCGTGGTTTTAGACCAGATGAAAGGATTGCTGGCCAAGTACGAGAACCTGTAACCCCTGATTCCCCAGCTGGTTGCCCTTGTGGCGAGCTTTGTGACAAAGGTAAGAGCTTTGCACCAATTGCAACACTGACGAGCCGTAAGACGAAATTTGAGAGCGTAGGACGATTTGCTTAACTTTTCAAAAATTAAGCAAATATGACTCGCTTGATTGCGGTCTCAAGTTTTTCCGGTTCATCCGTTCCGATGCGATAGATTTTTCCGTTCTTCATTCGAATTTCAACTGCATCAAAACCGGAAACATTATAAATCCACATTTTCGGACAGAACCACAATCGGATACCCCAGCCGTAATACCAATGGTTTTTTACCTGCGAGACTGAAGCAATCTCACTTGCCGAGAATTTTTTGCGAAAAATGCCCCAGCCAAACTTGACCGCCACGCGCTGTTCGTCAACGCTCACGGTAAGCGAGCCGAAAGATGCAAGAATGAATAAGATCAGCACCATGATAGCGGTAATGGCAAAATTTGTACCGGAGTCGACTGAGGGAGGTTCAGCTCTGGCCGTAATCTGAAGCCAGGAGAAAAAAACCAGTACGACCAGCGTGACAACCAACATCAAGTAGCCAATTTGAGTGTGCTTGTATGTGTTCATTATTTTTTTGATTTCAAGTTTTTCTTTTAGAATCAGCCCAAAGTGATAATACGCCCAAGGCTAAAAATAAAATCACCTCTATCCAATTTTGTTTTTGGAATGCCTCGAAAAGTGCTGTTCCAAAAAAGATTATGAATACCGTTAGATTAACAAATTTATATTTTCCCATATTTATTCTATTTTATCGAAATTTTATGCTTCTCGCCATCCGATCAACAGTGCTATCCAAATCAAACGCTGATCGCTCATTTTCGCAGGCGGTCTTTTGCGGATCGTCGTAATTTGCACACTGCACGGCTCGCAAGCTGAATGTGAAAATGATTGTCTTGTCAGTGCTCGGAAAAGCATACGCGTAGTTAGTGTAAACACTGCCAGCCGCACCTTCGCTTTCTTTGGTCACGCAATATGTCCTGTCATCCACCATTCGCTTCATGGTCTGTCCTGCCCGAGCAGTTTCTTCTCCTGCTTCGGTGCAAGTAAACGGCTCATTCAAAACCTGAACCTGCGGAGGCCAGTCCTGCGTGTTGATGTATGTAGTGAGCAAAGTCTCCGGATACTGGAACGTTATGCCATTGCTAGTTGCAGTCTTCCAAAGATCATTATTTCCTCCCGGACACGCGGCGAATTCGCACTTGGGTCCGGTACGGCCGACATACGATCCATCCGGACAAAGCTTGGCCTCTTGAGTACATGCAACTTGTCCCGAATCTGCGGGAGAATTAAGTTGCCAGATTGAGAAATTAAGATATCCGGCGAAGCTTACCCAAAGAATGTAGGGCACAAGGAGCCATGCGGCCGGACGGGAGATTTTATAAAACGCAACGATCGTGGCGAGAATGGCGAGCCAGAGGAATACGATCTCGATAAGCGCACCACCGGGACTATGCAGACCGAAAAAGATAATTGACCAAATGGTATTGAGCACCAGCTGGCCGAGGAATATGCCAAGAGCGATTTTTACATCTCTGCGATCCAGCCCTTTCTTCCAGACGAGAAAGGCCGCGATGCCCATAAGCGCAAAGAGTGTCGTCCAGACCGGTCCGAACACCCACGCTGGAGGATTAAGAGCCGGTTTGACGATCCCAGCATACCAACCGGCAATGGATGGAGTGGTGAACACCGAGCCGATAATACCGGCGAGCTCGGATACGACAATGGCGATGATGAGTTTGAATGTGTTGTTGATTTTCATAATTATTTTTTAGTTTTATTGTGATGCTCTAATAATTTCTCGGTTGGGGAGATACCGCCGAGGACTTTGTGTGGAAAATAATTCCAAGCGTCGGTTACCAGCTCGAGCACATTTTCAAGTTCGGTGGCATCTCCGCCTCGATCAAACATAGCCACGACTTTCATCATGTCGTCGTTATCCTCCTCGTGAAAAATAGCGTCCCGGACATGATCCAAAGTAAAATCACTCTCGGTCTCCTTGAGCATCTCCACGAGATCCTGCTCGATCTCTTTCCGCCGTTCAAGAATTTGATGTTTTGATTCGATTTCCATATTTTATAATTAACTTTTAGTACATTGTCCACGCAAGTTAAAAACCACTTGTAGTGGTATATTTTATTCCTTCGCAATATTTAATCTGCGCAATGAAACGATCCCAAATATCTTTGGTTATTTCTTGCCTTAACAAGTGTTTGATACCCATTGCCATCCCACTGTTGTAGGAAAATAGATCGTTTTCTAGGTCGTGTATTTCTTTACATAGTTGGTACTCGTCGGGCCCCATCAAGTTTGGAGTCTTCGATTTTAAGTCGAAATATTCCTTATTTAATTCAAGATATTTTTTGTTCAGATCATCAATCAGTTTTACGAGTTCTGTAGTATCTAAATCGTATTTCGTTAGAATCAGCCCGAGATGAATGAATTTTTCAATGACTCGTGGATGATTGTATCCGTAGCCCACCGACACTTTCTCAAAGTGTTGTTGAACAAGCCGAATGTATAAATCAATAACCTGTGTGCTATCAATCTTTTCACTCAAATTACCGTTTATCTCATTGAGTAGAAGTTCATGCACCTGTTCAAGATTAAAAAGGAAACTCTCATCCACTTTATCTGTCTTATGAAAATACCAACTAAGCGTATTGAATTGGGTTCGGTACAGCTTGTCCAGTTTCAGTTCAAATTTTCCTTGTATGCCATAAATGATTCTTAGATTATTTTCTACAGACTGGATAACAGGTAATCCAATCTGCTTATTTTCTAAGCCAAAGTCGCGAGCAATATCTAGCAGAAAATCACTCCATCTTTCGAGTAAATCAATGTATGCATCTCGAAGTTTTACTTGCCCATCTTTGTCCTCTAATTTAAATATTGAGTTTATTACTTCTGCCAACCACGCCTGAAAATTTATATACAATTCACTTACTGACAAATTAATTCCAGGAGCCAGAGCAAGAGCCAAGGTGTTTTTCTTCAAGGTCTTGAATAGATCTTTCCAAAAGATTTCATTATTTTGGTATTTATTCCAACCAATTTTTATTTGATTGAAAGATACATTTACTACCTCTTTGAGAAAAGCTTCTTGACTTTCATTCGATGAAAGACAGCTTATAGTAATTTCATCCAAAGCTTGATTGATTTGATTATGGTTAAAGTGATTATATTCAGAACTTAAAAGACTGTTTGAGACTTTGGAGATTGATTTAATTGCCTCCCATATCCAATCTCTTTCTTTAGTTTGGACTAGCTTACTAATAAGTCCCAAGTAATAACCTAAAACTAGACTTAGGATCGGATTTTCACCTCGTGATCCTATATTGTTATCGGCATACTTAAAAACAAGGAGATTGGCTATGATATTCTCGTAAACATTCAGCAAGAAATATATATTTTCCTTCCGCTTATCTTGAATTATTCGGTTGCCTATAGACTCAAAATATTCAAGAATATTTGCAGTAAAACCCTCGTCTTCGAATGTATATGCCCCCCAGAAACTCGCCGGAACTCTAATGATATGACCATTTCGTAAACCGAGATGCTTTAGATAAACGTCATGAATGTACCTCAGTGTTAAATTGAAAGAGTTGATTTCATTTTTTGAGAGAAGCCTAAGACCTATTTCATATAGATATTTTACATTTTCAAGTGGCAAAACATTCCAGTTTGGATTTGATTTGTACTGAATTGCTAAGGAGAGATTTTTGCTTTCTTTTTCGTATTCGAATATTTTATCCTGAATATACGCATGCTTCTTGAGTTCCTTATTTACTTTACTTAAACGTTTTACCGCATCATTTCTGATCTTCGTTAGAGTTGCATCCGGGCTGATTCTTGTTCTTAATTCTTTATATAGAGAGTAGATCAAATAAAACGCAATAAATAAAATAGTGAGCAATATTTCAAGGACAGAAAATTTAAGAAATACTGGTGTTAAAAAAGATAATACTGTTAACGCTACCAATATCCAAAAGAAATACTTCTCCTTTTTATCTTGGATAAACTTATGTAAATATTGCGTAGAAAAAAGATCAGCTGTGCTTTGTAAAATAAATGTAGAAAAAGAAAATATAATTGCTATTGAAGCACCAATTATTCCAGCGATGGCAAAGCCGAGATTATGTAACTGATCTTCGGAAACGGTTACATTTAACCAGTTCAAACTTTTTTGGAGTGTGAATATAAAAATGCTATAGATTAGTAAGTAAAACAAAAAAGAGTCGACAAATTTGATCAGCCTCTCCTTTGTTATTAACCAGTCATTGTAAACATACTGCCTAGATTTATAGAAATACAAAAACGCCTTTTGTTTAACTGTAAACTTTTTATCCGATTTTGATATTTTACTGATCATATTACTTGCATAGCCCTTTCAAACTCATGTTCGGCGCGACAGCTGTATGCGGGATAAGAACATAAGTCCACTTTTTACCGCCATTAGCTAGGTTAAATGTGGTAGCGGCCTCGCAGTATTTCTTGCCAGCTTCGGCTTTCTCCTGAACTTCTGCGTCATCGATATCTCTTTCGGCTTTAATTTCAACCATAAAGATCGTATCTGCTGTCTCGACCACGAAGTCCGGATGATAGCGTTTTGAGTTGTACTTCCAATACAGCTCGAATTGGGAGTCGGCTGGTCGGAGCCATCTCAAAACATCGGTATCTTTCTCTAGGATCGTAGCAAAATCTTTCTCTGCTTTTGAATCAAACTTATATAGGTTATGACAAGCTTTTTTGAAGCCACCGAATACTTTTGAAGGAATAATATTTGTTGGCGTGATGGTCTCGGTGTAGTGATGCACGCTGTCCGCCGTATATTTGGAAAAGTTGTGGGGCTTTATCCGATCGAATGGATAGACCAGTGGCTCCTCAAAACCGGAACTCTCCAAATAGAAGCGTTGCTGTAATTGTGCATAAATATACTTACCGATTTCTCGTTTGTGGTAGAGGATGATGTTTTCCAAATCTTCAGCGTTTCGTCCATTACCAAGCTTGGCGATAGCCTGTCGAGCTAGTTTGTATAAGAGCTCGGACTCACGGTCATAATCTACTTCCGGATAGTTGATTAGCTCGTTTACTAAAATATTCTCCGGAATATCACGCGCCACTCCGGAACTGTCGCTTTGCAAGACTTCGCTCTCATTGGTGCGTAGTGTCCGGCGAATAATCTCTTCGGATACCGGTTGATAATTAAGACCAGCGACATCAAGATCAAAATCCTTAAAGCCGGATTTTACGTCATGTTTTTGTTGAATGAGGACACGTGGAATCGGAATGGTCTTTTCAATCAACTCAGAAACAATAGACTCATACTCCTGCTTCGCCGCTTCTACAATAGCCGTCTTAAACAAATTTTGCTGGGGGTTACTTTCAATACTCGTGATCATCTTCTCAAAGGCCAGTTTACGAATCTCATCGCTCTTTAAGTCATTGATATTTTTAATACTCGCGCCGAGGGTGCTGACTGCTTCAGTGATCAGTTGTTCGGCCTCTAAAACCAAGCCCGCTTTTTGGCGATCCGCCTCATTTACAATAGTCGCAATCTCCGTGCGTTTGAGAGCTAGTGCCTCTTCCATTACCGAGGAAGCAGTAATAACCTCCTGCGCCTCCGGCAACGCATCCGGATCAATCTCGATGATATTCTCCTGTCGGATTATAGAGTTTGGATCATTGGCCGCATCCACGATGGACTGAAAACGATCGTGAGCGATGATGGTGAGCTTGTCTACCTTTTCAACGCCGGTCCGTGCGCCATAAGGCAATCGCAAACCACGGCCGATGGTCTGCTCGGTAAGAATCTGGGAGTTGGCCGCACGCAAAGGAATAATGGTGTAGAGATTAGTAACGTCCCAACCCTCTTTGAGCATATTTACATGTACAACAATCTCAATCGGGTTTTCCGGCTTTTCCAGATCAATGAGCCTCTGTACATTTTCCTCTTTTTCTTCACCGCGCTGGTTTGAATGAATCTCCATCACCTTGCCGGTATACCGGCCTTCAAAGAACCGGTCCGACTCAATCAAGCCACGAATCTCTTTGGCGTGATCGGTATCTCGAGCGACAACTAACACGAACGGCCTAACCAAACGATTACCGCTATCTCGAGCGTAAATATCCAAAGCCACCTTGGTGTCTTCGTGAATACGCACTCCGTCCTCAAGCTTTATAAGATCAAGTTCTTTCGGATCGTTGCGATACTGGTCAGGGTTGAAATCGCGGCGTGTAGCGACTGCCGGTTCTTTTACGAAACCGTCTTGTAGTGCTCGAGCAAGCGGATAATCAAAAACAACATTCTTAAATTTAACGCCCTTAGTATCGATTGGCGTTGCGGTGAGTTCAAGACCCAAAATTGGCTTGAGCTCATTGATTGCTCGGAGTCCAGAATCAGCTCGATAGTGGTGCGACTCGTCCATCAAAAGTACGAGGTCTGGCAATTCGGAAAGATAATTGAAATATGACTCGCCAAGGTATTCCGAAAGACGTTTGATCCTCGGCTCCTTGCCTCCACGGACTTCAGAATTGATCTTCGAGATATTGAAAATGTTTATCTTTACTGACTCCTTAAACAAAGTGCTTTGGCGAGCTTCGGCATAGTTATCACCGGTAATGATTCGTGGTGCTGTTATGGCAAAATCACTTATGCCACGAAAAACATACTTAGGGCTTCGCGGATTTGAGAGATCATCGATGAGCTTGTTGTAAATGGTAAGGTTGGGAGCCAATACAAAATAATTCTTTACACCTTTGGCGGCATAGAGATAGGAAATAAATGCACCCATAAGCCGAGTCTTGCCGACACCTGTTGCCAAAGAAAAACAAACTGATGGAAAGTCTCGTTCAAAATCAGCGCATGTTGGATACAAGGCTCGCACTTTGGAAAGCTCGCTGACTACATCTGCGTCCTTTTTCAACTCCAAAACATCCGCTAGTTTTTCTAGAATTTCCAAACTATCCGCTTGTGGCTTGCGGAGGCTTAACCTATTTTTGATTGCTTGTGCTTTAGTATTCATATTAGGCTTCGTTAGATTCTTCCGCCTGCGCTTCCGTGGCTTTGATGATGTTCAAGTCGTAGTTATCCTTGGCGAATTCGCATTTGCCCAAGATCATCTGTGGAATTTTCTTGACCGTGATATTAGCAAAACGGTTTTCGCATTCGGGTGCGAATGATTTGGCACAAATAAGCAGACTCTCGCCAGCTTTCATTTCGCTATTTACCTTATCTAACTGCTCGGCAGTGATGAATCCGGTGGTTACGAAAATGAAGTCGGTCTCGGTGGACTTGCCATGCTTCCAGTAAAGAGCTTCGTCCGGATAGAATTTGAAACCCTCATGTTTGCACATGGCCGCGGCCAGCATATTAGCGTTATAGTTTTCATCGATCACGAAGTTGCCGAAAGAATCCTTGCGAAGCAGGCTCGGCGCAAGATTATAAAACTTAAATCCACCGCCACCTTTCCAATCAAGTTCTTCGGAGAGTTTAAGTCCATCAGTACCATCAACAACCTTTTTCAATCGAGGTAAGCAATGTGTATCGGCATGATCGCCGAATTCAATTCCGATATGCTTCCTTCCAGTTTTATGCCCCACGGCGGAAGTAGTACCGGAACCAAGGAAAGAATCTAAAACCCAATCTCCGTTATTAGAACCAAGATCAAGAATTCGTTTTATGAGACGTTCTGGCTTTGGTGTATCAAAGACATCATCGGTAAATAATTTCTTGATTTCTTTTTTTGCTTCTTGGTTATCTCCAACATCATCTCTTAACCAAAGAGTCATCGGTACAACCCCGTCTTTAACTTCGGATAAAAATCTCTTTACACGGGGGACATTGTCCCCGTTAGGTCCAAAATATATCCGATTATCCGCAACCATTTCTTTATATTTTTCCTCAGAGAATCTCCAACAAGCTTGTGGGGGCGGCACAATAACTCGTCCATTTGTAGTTTTTATCTCATAAACCCTAGACTCAACACGCGGTCCAACTTGTATGGGGCCTGATGCCCAAGGTCCTCTTGGATCATTATCAGGATTAGTAAAACTATCATTTAATTTTTCTGATCTTTCTAGTTTATTTAATTCAAAACCGGAACTGTTTTTTGCATAGACTAAAATAGCGTCGTGATTTCTAGAAAATGTTTTCTTTAAATTTATTGGTGCATATGATCGTTGCCAAATAACTTCATCTATAAAGTTAGACCTTCCAAAAATCTCATCACAAAGTACTTTCAGATAATGACTTTCGTCTGCATCAATTGAAATCCAAATACTACCCTTATCTTTATGCAAAAGGTTCTTTAAAATCTCTAGTCTTGGTCTCATTAAGCTGAGCCATGTGGAGTGCTCAAGATTATCGTCATAATGTTCAAACGCACTGCCTGTGTTATACGGAGGATCGATATAGATGCATTTAATACGTCCGGCGAAGTCCTGCTCGAGGGCTTTGAGCGCGAGGAGGTTATCGCCGTGGATGAGCATATTCTCGGCCGACTTGTCGCCGTAGGACTTGTCCGGGTCCTCAATCAAAATCCTCGGCTCAAGCTTGAGCTCTTCGTCTTTGCCGATCCACGTTAACTCCAGTTTTTGCTTTTTATTAGTCATATTATTTCAGCTTCTTTGGTTCTTTTTTTGTCGGCAAGAAATTTTCCGAGCTCACGACCTTTTTGCCAGTTTGTTCCTCCAGGGCTTTGCGTGCATTGCCGGAAATCTGTCCGCCTTTTCGCGCCACGACTTCGTTCTGTCCGTAACCCTCCGACTTTTCTTTTTCAGAAATCTGCCGTGTGGACAGTTCAGCCAATGAGGTAAAAATTATCTCGGCCTCACTCATGTGGTCACGTAAGTTCTGCGACTTCAAGTTCTTGAGATTTTTATGACTTTTTACGGAAAGACCGCTCCATTCTTGGTGGATTATATTTGTCAGCTTAGCGAACTCCTCGCCTTTTTTGATTCCATGATCCGACCAGTAATCAGTCAGTTTATTTCTAGTCTCTACGCTTAACATCCTTTGCTCAATCCATTTCTGGCTTCGTCCCATCGCCTGCCAATTTTTACGTCCGCGACTTACCGCCAATTCAGGGTCAACTGTTTCCTGCATGCGCTCATAACCGACCTTTGCGAGCCAAAGCTTAAAGGGCTCCGCTTTGGGAGAGGGCACCGATTGCACAAGGCGGAATATTGTCTCCACGTCTGCCGCATCGGTTTCGCGCATCTTGCCGTCTGGGGCTAGCATTTTCAACTGGTTACATTTTGTAACCACTTCACTTCCTTCCTTATTTAAACGGTTTTTTAGCACTTTCCAGTAGTTCCTTGGGTCAGCACTCTGACTCAAGATTCCGACTATGTCCACGACGCTAAAAAGCCACTTTTCCGCCTTTCCATCCCAAGTGCGGCGTACTGGCTGGTCTTCAAAGATTGCGATGAGTTTGTTGTTGTTTTCTGTCATAATTTTAAGTTAATTGTTAATAATTCTACCAGTTGTCCGGAAATTCCGGACAACTGAATTAAACGACTCTCCACCGGATGGTGAACAGCGACTCAAGTTTTGATTTTTGTTTCAATTGAGCCTCCACTTCTCCGATAAGTTTTTCTTTTCTGCCTTCCACATCGTCCTGAGCCTCATATAACTTTTTGCGCATCTCATTGCGCTTCTTCTCCATATCCTTAATACCTCGTTGGGCTTTCAATTTCTCATCGAGGTTTAAGATTTTCTTGGCGTTGGTCTTGGAAATTTTAATGTCAACATCCAGCTTCTTGAGATCAAGCTCAACAGCTTTTTTCATATCCTCCGCCCACTTATCGAGCTTGTCTACCTCATTGTCAAAAAACTCGCTGTTGCGCTCGGCAATTCGAGTAGAAACAATCCCAACAGT
Organism: Patescibacteria group bacterium; assembly: GCA_018817715.1. Lineage (NCBI taxonomy): Bacteria > Patescibacteria group bacterium. The sequence continues at coordinate 79,352 of JAHITT010000004.1, read as the reverse complement.
CTGGTCTTCGAGTTCGCCGAGCTTTGTTTTCTCTTCCGGAGAAAGTGTGGCGGTCTTCACAGTTTGAGCTGCGATAGAAAAAAGTTTCTTAGCTATTTCTCCATCTACCGGATTTCCTGATTCATCAATAGCCGATACAACCACCGCATCCTCGGCCTCAAAGGCCTCAACGGTATAATTGGACACTTTCAAAATACCACTCTTGCCGACAAGAGGTTCTAGAATAGAAATAATCGTGGAGTTGCTTGAGTAGTCAAAAGTGATTTCAGCATCGTCAAATACCTTGGCTTTAATCTCGCCAAGAATCTTTTGTGCTAGAGGATGTCCAGGACGATAAATATGTGCGTCGTCTATATTTTTACCAATCTTATAAGGTCCCGGGTCGATCTGCTCATTAGGGAAGGGATTATTTTTAAGCGTGAATGAATATTCGTGCTCCGCAAACTCCGCGTTATCGCCAAGATAATATTTTGTGGCGTCCCAAAGCCAGCTCGTATAAGTATCCAGATAAGCCTTGCTTTCTTTAAGGTTAACTTTGAGTTTTTCATGTACTTCCGCATCGAAGTTTTCCAGCAATTTCTGACGAGTATCACGGAGGTTATTTTGAATGCTCTCGTCCATCTGTTTTTGCAGGGTATCAAACGCACCAGTGATTTCTTCTTCGGTTCGGCACGACTGATAAATGGCCGCGATACGCTTCTCAAAATCAACTCCGGACTCGATGCCACCAAGCACTTCATCGCTTGCTCCGAATACGCCCTTGAACAGGCTGAACTTCTGATCGAGCAGGTCGTAGACACGCTGATCGGCCGCATTTTTACGGTTCACGAAGTTAATAACCACAACGTCATGCTTCTGGCCGTAACGGTGGCATCGGCCGATACGCTGTTCAATACGCTGAGGGTTCCAAGGGAGGTCGTAGTTGATCAGCAGTGAACAGAACTGGAGGTTCACGCCCTCGGCCGCCGCTTCGGTCGCAATCATTATTTCCGCCTCATCACGGAAGTAGTCAACGAGCGCGGCGCGCATGTCCGAGGTTTTTGAGCCGGTTATTTTATCCGTGTCTTTATTAACCCTGATCCAGTCGGCATAAATCTGCTTTGATTTATCGTCGTTGTTCGATCCGTTAAAGAGAACTATTTTGCCGTCATACCCACCCTTTGAAAGGAGATCGGAATACAAGTAATTCTGAGTAATGGTCGACTCGGTAAATATGATAGCTTTCTTTTTTGCTCCCAACTTATTTGTCATCTCAAAACCTTTTTCGAGGGCAATAAGTAAAGCCTCTCCTTTAGAGTTCTTGAGAATCTTCTTGGCCATATCTCGGAATTTTTCCAGATCAGCTTTTTCCGTCCTCATCAGCGCGATATCCTCGTCGGTGTATTTTATTTTCGGCGCATCTTTTTCGGACTCCTCATCACTCTCTTCATCGTCAACCCACTCGTCCGATATTTCCTCAAGGTTCTCAAAGTTGTCTTCGAGTCCGGCGATACCGGTTTCCTTAACTGTTTTTGCTTTCTCGGCCTCCTCAATCAGCGCAGAAAGTTTAAATACCAAACTGTTGAGAGTGCTGGCAATAGCAAAGGACGATGAGGCGAGAAGCTTACGTAGGATAAGCGTGATCAGCTGTCGTTGACTGGAAGGCAATGCGAAAAGCTTGGGTCTTTGCAGATATTCGGACATGCCATCATAAAGCCGGATCTCATCTTCGGTCGGAATATAGTCCTGAGTGAGTGGGATACGCTTGGTATATTTTATATACTCCAAAACCTGCCTACGAAGTGTTCGGGTACATACCTGCTTGAGCCGGTTGCGTAAATCCATGAACATCTCCTGTCGTGGTTCAACAAATCCAGCTTCGCCGTCATACACGTCCTGCTCACGTGAAAGACGGGCATAGTTCACTTTAAAACTCGTAAGGTCTCCGAACACATGATCATCAATGATGCTCACTAATCCGTAGAGCTCAAGCAGTGAATTTTGAAGTGGTGTTGCTGTAAGAAGAATTTTCGGAACTTCGGAGAGTGCATTCTTAATTTCCCGAGCGATTTTATTGTTGGTTTTATACACATTACGAAGTCGGTGTGCTTCATCAATAACTGCCAGGTCCCATTTAATTTTTTTAATATAGGCCGCCTTTGATCGAGCGAAGTGATACGAGCAAATAACGATCACATCTTCCTGCTCGAATGGATTGAGGTTACCGCCGTTAATATACTGATTAAATGATTTTGCTTCTAAAATAATCGATGGCAAAAAGAATTTCTCTTGCAATTCAGCGTTCCATTGCTTACGTAAACTCGAGGGCAAGATAAGCAGTATCTTTCGTTTTCTTTCAGCCCATTTTTGCGAGAGCACGAGTCCTGCCTCAATTGTTTTTCCAAGACCAACCTCATCAGCAAGGATAGCTCCTTTAGAGAGTGGCGATCGAAATGCAAACAGCGCCGCCTCTATCTGATGAGGATTAAGATCAACTTGTGCGTTGGAAAGCGTAGACGACAATTTCTCCAAGCTGTCCGATGGACATCGCTTGGTGAGTTCGTAGGCAAAGTATTTTGCGTGATGGTCAGTGATTTTCATACATTTTCATTTTCATACTCATGATTCAGGCTTAACTATGCTTGAACAGCTCGTAATATGCCTTGACCCGTTTTTCCATCTCGACATTTTCAAAAATTGGGAGAATCTCAAATACCTTCTCCCAGTTTAAAGCGGACAAATTGTCGAAGTGATAATCTTTGGAAAGATAAACCACGTCTAAAAATGCCCGTTCAGGAGTAGCAATGGAATAAGTGCCTTTATGTTCGATGCCTATAGGCAGTTGAGTTCTCATTAGGATGTCGTCCTTAATTTTTCTGTAAGAATATATCTGGTCATCAATTTTCAGTTCGCGTGTAAGATAAGATGCAATAAATATTTGCCCGTATGATTGAAAAATAACACCTGCTCGACTGAGAACAGTCTCAAAGCTTATATACGAGGGGGTATAAATTCGATTTGCCAATTCGAATTTGTCATATTTTTTATCTTTGGCATAAATGCCGCGTCGAAGCGGATGCAGTTGATCTTTTTGAATGTAATAGCTCACCCGGCGTCGCAATAGAGCTGGGCTGATTTCACCTCCAGCAAGCAAGTTTACTTCCTTGAACGTAAATACTGACTGCTTGGATCGGAGGAGTGTATTCATGATGTCTATTCGCTGGGTCATAGGTTATAATCTAAAAGGTTACGCAAAATGTTACTTATGGATTACATTATATGCTATACTTAGGATTAAAGCAATGGGTATGGGCAAATAAGCAAAATTGCTTAGTAGTGAATGAAGAGTAGAAAACGGGTTCTATTCACTAAACTTTAACTGGAAGTTACGCTAAAGCTACGTTCCAGTACAAAAATGAGTATGAAAATGAAAAAGGCCTCTTTGGCCACTAGGCACAAATTCAATATCAGAAAACCGGTGACGATGGCGCAAACCTATCGTCTCTCAATCGTTACCACCGAGAAAATACTCCGATCGTCGATGAAAACGGCTGGTATAGCCGATGGGGATAAGATCATCCAGAACAACAAATCAGCCGTCGGTGATCTAACCAGAGAAATAATCGAAACAAAGCTCGAGGTCAAAAGTATCCGGTCCCTCTTGGAACACCGGACGAGCAAGTTTGAGGGACTGACCGAGTATGATCAGCATTTTATAAAAACATTCGCACGTGAAGCGGCTATCTCTTTTGCCGAATACTTTGCGCAAGGAAAAGCAAAACCTGATCTTAAACAGACCATTCTCCACTTGTCGGCCGATGCCGACCTGTACCGTGATCCGAAAAGCAAATACTGCTACCACATGGGTAAAGAGTTGCTCCGGTATCGGATACTGAAATACCTGATCGGCAAAACCTACCAGACCACGCCAGATATCCGCATGGCTACTGAAGCCGGAAGCGATTATTCGGTACGCTCGGCAATTATGAAAATAAACGCCAAAGCTAAAAATGATTTGAAAATCGGCAAACTGATTGAGGGTCGTCGCACCGACGGCTACCGGATCAATCCGGAATATAGAATTTTCCTGCGGTGACACTCGTATTCCTCAAGTAGTGTTAATAACTTAAGCGGCACGCCCGAAAAATGGGCGTTTTTTGTTTGCGCAAATTTCTTTGCGGAGTATGTAAGGCATAGCGACTCGTTTGCCAAAATAAAAGCGTGTGAGAGGAAGTTAATGACGATGAAAATGCCAACATATGGAAAACAATTACTACAAAACCGCCGACCTGGCATTGGTCGCGGTGCTTTTATTATTTATTCCTGATTCTCTTGAGGTCGTGGATCGGGGAAATCCGCACAAGGTGCTCTTCTGCTTCGGCAAGAGCCCGGACTTGGATTCTCTGGTGAAGCGATATTGGAGCCGCGAGCTTCAAGTCGAGCCTCAAGCGTTCTTCAACGAGGTCAAACAGGTCAAGGTACGGATTTACGCCGAGAACTAAGACCTGTGAAAATAAAACCGGAAACGCTGGAGAAGCTCCGCGTGATTCTCAAAAGAGACTTCGGGCAGGAAGTGAATGACCAAGACCTGCACGACATCGCATTCAATCTCGTAAGTTATTACGATGCTTTGTCGCGATTCTACATCGAGGACATCACCAGTGGTCGAACGCTCATAGAGCCATATGACAATGTACCAAAGCGACAAGAAGTATAAGGTCCGAGATTACCGCGAAGCCCCGTTTGCCTATCAAGACAAACCGGCTTTGCGGTTTATGCGTCAGCAGTGGCTCGATAAGCATGTAAGCGACGATGCATATCGCAATCTGCGTAATGTCTACTGTGCTTTGACCGAGATCGCTTCAAACAAAGCGAGCCAGACCATAGAAGCATCCAACAAGACGCTTCGGCTTTACTCTGGCCTGAAAGATTGGCGAACGATTAAGAAGTGTTTGGACAAGCTCGAAGAGTGGGCTTTTGTCGCGATCACAAAAATCCGAGGCGATGATGCCAAATTCAAACCCCGAAGCATCACTTTGCTATCCATCCTACATCTGAAGCAGGACGGTGGCCGATCAGCACGAAATGCCGAACGGCATGACACGCACACTGCGTCCGACGGCGATGATATAGAAGCTAAGGGATTAAAAGAAATTAAAGAAAATTATAAAGAAGTTAACGGCCAAAACCAGATCAAGAAAATAAACCAGATGAAAGCCGACCTTGTCGCCAGGATGTCGTTCTCGTCGAACCGACATAAACGTAACTACTAACCAACACACCTATGAGCAAGCATAAAAAGAAAACGGAAGTCGAAATCTCAGACGAGATACTCAAAAAGAATCTGCCAAAAGCGGCGAAAGTTCTGATCTCGCTTCTGGAATCCAAAGATGTTGAGGTGCGAGCACATGCGGCCGCTTACATCATCGAACGGGTAACCGGCAGAGCACTCCTCATCATCACGATCAAGGAATAAGGACTCCACTAAACCCCACTTTTATGGCCAAGTTGAAAACCATAACAAAATATCACGAACGCGCGCTTGAGCTGAAATATAAAGGCTATTCCTACCAAAACATTGCCGAGGATATCAATCACCGGTTTGAAAAAAGTAGAAAAGCCAAATTCACTGAGCAAACGGTCAAAGACTGGTTCAGACAATCGGGAACACTACGAGAAACCTATGAGTTGTATGAACAGGAAATGGATGCGATCCATCAGGAAACTGTGGACATAGTCCGGAAAGCCGGTGTGCGTATTCGTGAGCAAAACTTTCGTCTGGCCAACGAGATGCTGGTTGCGCTTATGGGAAGCCAAAACGATAACGTAAAACTGGCGGCCATCAAAGAACTACTTGATCGTGTGGAGGGCCATCCAAAAGAAACTCTTCAACTAAACAAGATCAACTTCAGCGAGATGACTCCAAGTGATCGCTGGGAATTTATCCCTTATGAAATGCAACTAGCACTCGCACGCAATCAGTATCCCGATGCGAAAGCGGAAATAATAAAAAAGTGGGTCGACACCGGAGAATAACTGCTGTGGGCAACTCGAGCTTAGCTTGTCCAAAAAATTAGTATAGGGTGTGTCGTGGTACGAAAAGTCGCATTCGAACCAACAAATTATTAACTAAATGATTATGACAATGAATCAAGAAAATCAATCGATGCAAGCCGTAGGCTACGCCCGGGTGTCTTCCAAAGATCAGGAGGACACCGGCTATTCGCTTCCGGCTCAAGAGAAACTTTTGCGAGACTACGCCGACCGCAACGGCTACGAGCTCGTAAAGGTTTTTGCCATTCAGGAGTCGGCCGCTGGAAAAATCCAGCGCAAAATATTTCACGAAATGTTGGAATACGTGACCAAGTCCAAGATCAATACAGTCTTCGTGGAGACAACCGATCGCCTGACCCGTAATTTTGCCGATGTGCCGGTAATTGACGAATGGATACTAGCGGACGAAAAGCATACGATCCACTTGGTCAAAGAAGGATGTACGCTTCACAAAGACTCCAAGTCGCATGAATGGTTTATGTGGCGAGTGAAAGTGGCCACGGCCGAATATTACATCCGCCTTTTGTCCGAAAACGTAAAGAAAGGCCAGAAAGAAAAACTCGCTCAAGGATGGTTGCCGAGCAAACCACCACTCGGATATAAAACGATTGGTGAGAAAGGACATAAAATCCATGTGATAGATGAGGACAAAGCACCGATGGTTAAGAAAATGTTTGACCTCTATGCCACCAACGTAAGCTCGACCAAGAAACTTGCCGATGAAATGTACAGGCTCGGTATGCGATCTCGAGGAGGCAACAAAGTGAGTCACTCGCGAGTCCACCAGCTTCTCGGTGATCCATTCTATTACGGAATGAATCGTTGGAACGGCAAAGTTGGCAAAGGTGAACACGAGCCACTGATCACCAAAGAATTATTCATGCGGTGCCAAGATATCATGCATAGCAACGGGACGCCAAAATATAACAAGCACAACCCACTGTTCAAAAACATCTTCCACTGTGACGAATGCAAGGGTCGGATAACTTGGGAGATACAGAAAGGTCATTGGTACGGTCACTGCAACCATTACAAAAATTGCAAACAAAGAGAATGGGTGAAGCAAGAAAATATCGATATACAAGTAACGGAGAATATCGAGCTCTTGAGCTCTAATCACGATGAAGCCATAGAGAATATGCTCACTTGGGTCCAAGAGGCTCTCAAGGAAAGCCACGGTGAGGAGATAGAATTCAGGGAAAAGGCTACCGGCGAACTCGAGCGACGCTACCAGGTAGCCACGCAGAGACTAGATAAAATATATGACGACAAGATCGACGGCAAAATCAGCGAGGACTTCTATCAGAAAAAGTACCAGCAATACAAGATTGAGCAGGAGGAAGTGATGGACAGCCTCAACAAGCATAAAAATGCCAACCTTAAGTATTACGATATGGGATCGACATTTCTCCAAATGGCCAAGGATGCAAGAAAGATTTACATAAACCGAAGCACCTTCGACATGGTCGACGACAAAAAAGTATTATTGTCCCTTTTATTTTCGAACCCGACCATAAATGGCAAGAAAATCGAGATTTCATACCAGAAAGCCTTCAAAATCATCTCTAACCGAGTAATCGAGATGTTGGGAGAAAAAATAGACGAAAAAAAGACTTTCGAACCGCCAAAAGAGCCCGTCAATAAAGGAAAAACACCAGCTTTCGCTGATGTTAATCCTATCTGGCTCCGGGGGTGGGACTCGAACCCACGACCAATTGGTTAACAGCCAACTGCTCTACCACTGAGCTACCCCGGAATATAAGTTAACAATTTTTGTTTTTAAAATGCCCTATAGGGCACGACATATATCCTACCTAAAACACTATAGCTTGGCAAGGGTTTTAAGTAGACTGTTAATTTAGGTAAAATTTAGGTAAAATTAGCTTAGCTACTGAACGCCTCAATACCTTATTTTTTTGAGCCGTTCAGCTAAAATAGCTAATAAATTAAGCATTTATGACTTTAATTTTATCTTTAGCTCTTGGTGTGGTAGTGGGTTTGGTGTTGGCTTTGATTTTGGTAAAAGTAGAATCAAAAAAGTCGCCGGAGGCGATTAATCAAAAAGAGCAGAATTTGCAAAAAGTTTGGGCTATGTTTGCTGACCAGGAACAGGTAACTAATAATAACGTGGAGGAATTGCTGGGCGTTAGCGATGCCACGGCCGAGCGTTATTTAAACGAACTGGAACAGCAGGGCAAAATTAAACAAATCGGCCAAGCCGGTCAAGGTGTTTATTATAAGAAACTTTGAACTTAACATTTAGGCCTTCTTGTGGCGTTGGCATGGTTTTAAAGGTTTATGTTAAGGTTATTGACTGGGAATATTGAGTTTGTTACTATATCAATATAAATTGATATAGTATGAAGTCCAAGTGTTGTTTAAATAAAAAAATTCTTACCCAAATTAGCCAGACAGCTAATTTTTTAAAAATCATAGCCGAAAAAAATCGTCTTAAGATTTTATGTAGTCTACAAAAAGGGGAACGGTGTGTTTGTGATATTCGACAAGATTTGGCGATTCCTCAGAATTTGGTTTCCCACCATTTAAAGGTTCTTAAGCAAGCAGGCTTAATTAATTCCCAAAAAAAGGGTTTGAATATGATTTATTCAATAAACAAAAAGCAGCTAAGAGAATTTAATTTATTGTTAAAGCATTTTTTACAAAAGTATGAATAATTTAAAAAATATTCAGGTTTTAGGTTCTGGTTGCCCAGCTTGTCAAAAATTATATAAATTAACGCAGCAGGTTGTTAAGGACTTAGGTTTAAGTGTAACGGTTGAATATATTAAGGATCTTCAAAGAATATTGGATTTTGGGTTAATGCAAAGTCCGGTTTTAGTGGTGAACGGCCAAGCTGTTTTAGTTGGTTTTACTTCGGATATTAAAAAAATTAAAAAATTAATTCAAGACAATTTTTAGTTTATGGATATTTTTTATCCCATAAAATTATTGGCTGATTGGGTAACTTTTAAGGTATTAAATTTGGCTGGCGATATGGTGGTGGCCCAAGCAGTCAATTTTTTTATTTATGATTTTATTAAGATATTGGTATTGTTAGTTTTTATAATTTTTATAGTTTCTTTGGTTCGTTCTTTTTGGCCGCCAGCTAGAATACGTTTAATCTTGCTAAATAGAAACAAATTAATTGGCCATACTATGGCCGCTATTTTGGGAATTATTACCCCTTTTTGTTCTTGCAGTGCTGTACCGCTTTTTTTAGGTTTTGTAGAAGCTGGTGTGCCTTTAGGAGTTACTTTTTCTTTTTTAGTGGCTTCACCTATGATTAATGAAGTGGCTTTAATTTTACTGGTTGGTTTATTTGGTTGGAAAATAGCTTTATTTTATATTGTTAGTGGTTTAATTATCGCAATTTTAACTGGTTTGATAATAGGAAAATTAAATCCGGAAAGTTTAGTGGCTGATTTTATTTTTAAACCTCAAGCATCTTTGGTTTATGAAAATAGGTCCATAGGTTGGTCGGGTAGATTCCTTTATGCTAAAGAATATACTAAGGATATTGTAAAAAAGGTGTGGCCTTATGTGGCTGTTGGTATTGGTTTAGGTGCTTTGATTCATGGTTATGTGCCTATGGATTTTTTGGCCAGCTATGTCGGGGCCGATAAATGGTATGCTGTACCCTTGGCGGTTTTGATTGGTATTCCGCTTTATACTAATGCTGCCGGGGTTATTCCCTTGGTAGCTGTTTTAATGGAAAAAGGGGTAGCTTTGGGCACAGCCTTGGCTTTTATGATGGCTGTTACTGCCTTATCATTACCGGAATTTATGATTTTAAAAAAAGTAATGAAGGTTAAGTTGATTTTAATTTTTGCTGGGGTGATTGGCCTGGGAATTATCTTTACTGGTTATTTGTTTAATTTGACGGGTTTGGTTAATTTATAATATTTAGATATATTTTAAATTTATAGCTATTAGACTTTGGTTAAAAAATTTATTAAATAAAATAACGGCGGACTTTGTTAAGTCGCGCCGTAGTAATGAAAATATTTTTAATTTTAGTTAATTAAGGAGTTTGGCAAATTCTTTTACCAGCGTCTTTTTTAGACATATACCTACTTTATCGCCTGGTTTGCCTGCGTAGATTTCGTTTTTATTTTTTTCCAAGCGAACCATACTGTCAAAAATTTTTTTGCCATTAGCAAATATTTCTATTTCTTTGCTAGTTAAATTGACAGTTCCTTTGGTAATGTCAACCAATAGGATTGTCCCGTTAGTTCTACTTGTTGTTAATCTGTTGGCTTTGCTGGAATAAATAATTTTTTCTATTATTCCTTGCCAACTAGCTCCTTCAACTGTAAAGTTTTCAGGATTTAAAATTTGACATTTGGTCGGGTCGTAGGCTGCAACTTCCATAACTAACTCCTATGTTAAAGTTATTTGATTTTTTTTATTTTTACCATAACTAACAAAGTTAAGGTAAATGATAAATTATTATAAATTGGCTGAGTTGTCAAGTTTTTAACTAAGGTAAAATATTTTTGTTATTTAGTTAATTTGGGTTATGATTAGCTAGTATGGATTATTCTAAAAAAGTTCTGCCAATTTTGCGCCAGACTAAGGATTTATTACTACCTGGTTTTGGCCAGTCGGCTATTATAAAGCAAAAAGATGATTCAGCTGTTAATGTTGTAACAAAGCTGGATTTACAAGTAGAAGAATTTGTTTCGGCGGAACTTAAAAAAATATATCCAACTATAGATTTTGTGGGAGAGGAATTTGGTGGCAACCGAAAGGCAGATAGATTTTGGTTAATGGATCCAATAGATGCTACTGGTCATTTTGTCAGGGGGTTACCTTTTTGTACTTGTATGATTGCTTTAGTGGAGGAGGGGCAAGTAGTTTTTAGCGCAATTTATGATTTTGTAAATGATCTAATGTATTGGGCCAAAAAAAATGGTGGGGCTTATTGTGAGCAGACTAGGTTAAGTGTTAGCAGTCGTAATTTAAGCCAGGCTTATGTTTCTTACGAAAGCCGGTTGGACAATGAAACAGACAGACAAATTTTTGAACGTCTAAAAAAACAGACTGTTTTATTAAAAACTATCAGCGCCGGCTGGGAATTCGCCATGGTAGCAACTGGTAAATTAGATGCCCGATTATGCTTTAATCCTTATGGTAAAGATTATGATTTTGCTACCGGGTCATTGTTGGTTAGAGAAGCTGGTGGGGTAGTAAATAATTTAGGTAGCAAAAATTATGATTATCGCAATACCAACTTTATTGCCTCTAATCAGGAAATTTATAAGCAATTAACCCAAGGTCCCAATAAAATTTGGTAATTTTAATATTTTCTAACTACAGCCGTGACGATGCCGCCGATTTTTAATTCTTGGCGGGGTATGATAGGTTTATAGTTTTTATTGGCCGGTATTAGCCTGGTTTGATTATTTCGTTTTTCAAAATATTTAAGAGTCCATTCGTTATCTACCTCAGCTACGACGATGTCACCGTTTTTAGGAGCGCGTCCCCGCTCCACAATAACTTGATCGTCCGGCTGAATACCAGCCTCTATCATAGAATCGCCGGTAACTTTTAGCATAAAATTATCAGACTTTTTATTTATCAGCCAGTCGTCCAAAGAAATACTGTCCAAATCCTGTTCTTCGGCCGGAGTAGGCAAACCGGCCTGAATAGTACCCAGGAGTTTTAAAGGCATAAACAATTTACCCGGAGTTATTTTGCCTTTGTAATCGCGGTTAACAATGCCAACTTTAAGCCATTTTTTTACCAGATATTGAGCTGAATATTTGGATTTAAAATTTAAAATATCGGCTAATTCGCCGTAACTGGGCATACGGTGATTTTCCCAGTAAAATTGTTTAACTTTGAAAATCTGCTGTTGGTGTTCTGGAGGCATAAGTTTTTGTTTAAGATTTAGATTTTATTTTATATTATAAGTATATTGTACGAACGTACAATATGTCAATAGCCTACCCTTGTGGATAACATAGGCTTATTCGTACGAATAAGCCTAGGGAGGAAAAAATGGCTAAGTATAAAGATTTTTTTGACAAAGTTAAGTTAGTAATTTATACTTAATTTTACATTATGAATTTTTTAAACAGCCAATTTGTGTTAATAGTACCGCCGGCCCCTTAGGGACAAGCTTGGATTGTTTAGAATTTTTTAATTAAACCAAACTTAGCCCGTATCTTAAATAAAGATGCGGGTTTTTTGTTTTATAAAAATAAAAACAATTTTCTAAAAAACAGGAGGACAAAATGTCTAAAACAAAAATAATTTTTAAAATATTAAGTGGCTTATTATATTTAATAGCCTTAATAGTTTTATTCACGGTTTTTGGTGTGTATAGTTTAATACTTTATGGTCTTAAGTTTATAGTGCCACCACTTAAAAGAAAGTTGGCGCAAATCGAATTAGCTTCGGCGCCTAAATGGTAATTAAAAACCTCCTGTATAATTTAACAGGAGGTTTTGCTTTTAGTAGTAAAATAAGACATTATGTATATATGAAGTTAAAAATTAATTATTTTGTTATACCGATGTTGGTTTGGTTAGTAGCTTGGTGGGGCGGCCAGTTTACCAGTCCCGACACGGTTTGGTACCAAAATTTACTTAAGCCCGATTTTACTCCGCCGGGTTGGTTTATTGGCTTAGCCTGGACAGTTTTGTTTATTTTGATAGCCGGGGCTGTTTTAATTTTTTATAATCAATCGATTAGATATAAAAATTTTCGTTTGACTTTGGTTATGCTAGTACTTAACGGATTTTTAAACGTTGGTTGGAGTTGGTTATTTTTTGGGCAACAAATGATAGGGCTGGCGGCCATAGAAATTTGGTTGTTATTTTTTTCCATTATTTATTTGATAATTTTAATTGGTCGCACTTCTCGTTTGGCTGCTGTTTTATTGGCACCTTATGCTGTTTGGGTAATGTTTGCGGCTTATTTGAATTTTACTATTTGGCAACTTAATTTTTAGACATTATGAGGCTTTGGCAAGTTTTAATTTTTTTATCCGTTATTCAAGTGATTCTTTGGTTAGGCCATTTTTTAGTTTATAAAACCTTGGTTAATTTTTGGGGTAGTTTAAGTGATGGTGGAATTGTTCGTTTGAAAATTGTTTTTTTTATTTTATCAATAAGTTTTTTAGTAGCTTCACTTTTAGCTAATCGTTTTATAAACCCACTAATTGATTGGTTTTATACTGGAGCGGCTGTTTGGTTGGGCACTTTGCATTTTTTGGTGCTGGCCAGTTTGGCTTATGGGTTGGTAAAAATAATAAGTTTTTGGTGGCCGGTTAATTTTAACTGGGGCATAACTGGGGCGTCTTTTTTTATAGTGGCTGTTATATTAAGTGTTTATAGTGTTTATAATTCTCAGGCTATAAAAATAAAACAGTACGATATAGCGGGGATTAATTGGCCAGCCGCCTGGCAAGGACAAAAGGCTATATTATTGTCCGATAGTCATTTAGGTAATATTTATGGGGTTGGCAGGTCGGCTAAAATAGTTAAACTAGTAAACAACCTTAAACCAGCAGCGGTTTTTATACCAGGAGATTTTTATGATGGACCGCCAGCTGATTATATTAAATTGGCTGAACCTTGGAAAAATTTGCAAACGCCCTTAGGAATTTATTTTAGCAATGGTAACCATGAAGAATTCGGCGATAGTTCGCCTTATACCAAAGCTTTGGCCGGAGCTGGTATTACCATACTTAATAATAAATCAGTGGAAGTTAAGGGTTTACAAATAGCTGGCGTAACTTTTAAAGATTCTAATAGTTCAGACGGTCTAGCAGACTTAATGTCGAATTTAAATTTAGATAAAGCTAAGCCCACTGTTTTATTAAAGCACGTGCCTTTTGTGGTTGATACGGCAACTGAGGCTGGTGTTGATTTGGTTTTATCGGGCCATACCCATGTTGGCCAGATGTGGCCATTTAATTACCTAGCCCGAGCAGTATACAAAGGCCTGGATTACGGCTGGCATAAGGTAGGCGAGGGGCAGTTAATAACTACTAGTGGTGTAGGTACTTGGGGGCCACCACAACGTTTGGGTAGTAGTAGTGAAATAGTAGTGATTAATTTTAATTAATATGCCTCGGCGGGTAAAAAAATTAGTGGTTGTAAATGATAAAATGCAGCAAGGTTATCGCTATTATTTAATTGAACCGGCTGGTAAAAACTTTTTAACTGATTTCAAACCGCAACTAACACCTCGGCAGATGCTTAAACTGGGGGTGTTTGGTGGTAAGTATTTAACAGATTGCCGTAAAGAATTTCCTAAAAGTTGGTTTACTGGGGCTAGGTTATCGCCTGGCAGGAAAAATTATAAGTTAAATTATTTTGGTGTAGATGCCAGTTTGCCTTTGGAAAGTTGGCAACAAAAAGGTTGGATAAATCCAGTGGATCCCAGAGGTTGGTTTCAGTGGTATTGTCGTTATTATTTGGGGAGGCGTTTACCTAAAGAAGACATAAGGCAAATAAAACGTTGGCGAGCCATTAGCCGCCATGCCGGTGCTATAAAAAAATATTGCCATCCTAAAGATTTAAATTGTCGTCGCAAACAACGTCAAGCTTTATTACATTGGGCTTATGATAGCCGTAATATATAGTAATGGTTTGCTAGTCAGCCAAGAATTTAATAACTTTATTTAAAGAATCTTTAGTAGAATCAAAGAGCAAATGTTTAAAAGGTATGGGTATTAAATGCCCGGCGCCAACATATCTTTTGAATTGATCTTTTCTTTCCTGGTCGCGTTCATGGTTTCTTTTAAGAATTCTGTGTTGGCGTGTTTTATTATCAGCTGTACACCAGATTAATTTAATAGTGGCTTTATGTTTTTTGGCTATATTTTTGATTAATTTAAGCCAGGTTGGATTGTTTAAATATTTTTCGGCTTTAGTATAAGGCGCGTCGATAATCACTGAAGTATTATCGGACAAATTACTTTCGGCCAGATTGTACATTATTTTATGGATGTAGGGTCGGGCAGCTGATTGGTAAAGATTACTAAGCCGGCTGGTGGTAAAAGAATCATCTATAATATCTTTGTCGATCCTTAGGCAATTTATTTTTTTAGCTAGTTTTTTAGCTAAATGGGTTTTGCCACTACCTACATGACCGGCGATTAGTATTAAATGAAGTTTTTTTAAAGTAATTTTAGGCATGGTCGTTAGTGGGGTTATTCTTTTTTTCTTGCCGCCAGGCAAAGTAGGAATAGGCAAAAGTACCTAAAGTAGTTAGCAGGGCACCACTGATAAACACATACAAAGCCAAATTAGCTGGTAAATTGGGAGCGAGTATTATAACTAAACCGAAAATTATAAACATCCAGCCACCAACTCGATGGGTTTTATTCCAAACATTTTCATTGGATAAGGTCCAAGGTGTGCGAATACCGACAAACCAATTCTTTTTTATTTTGCCCATGTAGTTACCTATAATTATCATTAGCAAACCAATAGTTGAGGCTATTATTAAACCGATGTTTAGGTCATAGCCGACATTATATAAAGTAGTGGCTAAATAAACTATTAAAAAAGTTGTTATTATTAAGGATTTAAAAATATGATAAACCTTGGCAAATTCTTGGTAACGTTCTTTTTTAGGATCAAAGTACGGCAGGATTAAAAATAAAATATATATTCCGGCCATTATTCCTGGTAACAGCAAGCTATGGATTTGTTTACTAGTCCAGCCGTCCACTTGGCCGCGGAAATCCCAATGACTGGCCACAGTTTCAGGTAAACTGGGATAAAAATAATAACTTATACCTATAGTGATAGCAATCATTAAGAGTGGCCAAATTTCGCTTTTAACAGATAGTTTAAGAGGGGAATTCATAAAATAAACAGGTTATTTTTTAGAAGTATTTAAAAATTTAGAAAATTTTTCCACCAATTCTTCCAGTACGCTTAAGTTAAGAGAATAAAAAATTTGTTGACCTTGCCTACGAGCGCTTATTAAATCAGCCCGTTTTAAAATATCCAAATGATGCGATAGGGTTGGTGGGGTAATATTAAGGTAGTGGCCTAAATCGGCTACAGCTCGTTCACCTTTTTTTAGTAGGTCAATTATTTTTTGCCGATTAGGGTCGGCTAGAGCGGCTAGGGTTTGGCTTAAAGGCATGGAATATTTAGATAATTAGATATATATCTAATTATAGAGCAATTAATTATTTTTGTCAATAGTTTTTCTTTGGTATTTATTTTTCTTTGATTATCTGCTAGTATTTTTACTATTATGGCAGCAACTTTAATACGTACTAAGGCTTATTGTTTTATAGTTAAAGGTGAGGCGGTTTTACTAACCGAAGATGAGCGTTCCCCAGGTTGGAAACTGCCAGGCGGCGGTTTAAAAAAAGGTGAAACAATTTGCCAAGGTTTATTAAGAGAAGTAGTCGAAGAGGTGAATTTTGTTGTTCAGCCGACTGGTTTGGTACAAATTCAAGAATATAAGAATAAAAAAGATAAACCTACCTTGCGTTTTTATTTTGTGGGCCAGTGGCAAAGTGGTGATTTAAAATTAGCTATTGGTGAGGTTAAAAAAGCCAAATGGTTTAGCCGTTTAGAGTTAGCTTCTTTAAAACAAGAGGATTTTTGGTATGAGCCTTATTACCAAGCAGTTCAAGCTTATTTGCAAGGCGTTTATTATCCTTTAGATTTATTAAAAGAATTAAATATTAACAAAGAAGAGGACGAAATATGAAAATTGGTATAGTTGGTTATGGTTTTGTAGGTAAAGCGATTAAAAAGTTATTTAGCGAGGCTTTAATATACGATCCGGCTTTGCCCGAAGAATCATCTAGTCAGGCGGAAATAAATTCTTGTCAGGTGGTTTTTGTTTGTGTGCCAACCAATTCTTTGGCCGACGGTGGTTGTGATACTTCCATAGTGGAAGAAACAATCGCTTGGCTAGAGAGCGATTTAATAATAATTCGCTCCACAGTTAAACCAGGAACCACTCAAAAATTGATTGATAAATATCCTAATAAAAAAATTATTTTCCAACCAGAATATATTGGTGAAACCGTGGCGCATCCTTTAGCCGATGAAAGTAAAAAAACTTTTTTAATATTAGGCGGGGCCAAGGATAATTGTGCTAAAGCAGTGGAACTTTACCAATCGGTTTATAACTCTGGTGTAAAAATAATGTTTTTAAGCGCGACCGAAGCGGAAATTGCCAAATATATGACTAACACAGCAGTAGCTAATATGGTTACTTTGGTTAATGAATATTATAATATTTGTCAGGTTTTTGGCGCGGATTGGCATATGGTTAGGGAAGCTTGGTTAATGGATCCTAGGATGAGCCGTTACCATACTTTTGTTTATCCAGATAAGCCCGGTTTTAGTGGTAAATGTCTGCCTAAAGATTTAGAAGCTATAGCTAAAGCGGCTAAGGATTTAGGCTATCAAGCTGGGTTTGTGGAAGATATTTTAAAAAATAATGACAGATTAAAAAAGGGTTAGTAGAATGTAAAGATTAGAAAATTCATTTAAAAAAATCCACCGGATAGGTGGATTTTTTGATTAGTATATTGTAAATTGTTTTTTAATTTTGAGTTTTTACCATTGATACATTTTATCCGCCCATTGTCGTAAAGCTTCGCCGGTTTGTTCGGACAGGGCGCGACTGGGCGAGGTTAAAACAGTTAAGCACAGTTTACGACCCTGAGGCGTTATAACACCGGCGGCTAAATGATATTGTGTTTCTCTTAAGTAACCGGTTTTAGCTCCCCAGTATTTTTGAGAATAATTTCTAACATCATGCACCGTGTGACTAATGATTTTGTGGGTTTTAATATCGGTATCGTAAGTTAGGTAAGGTTGGCTACCATAATAGCTGGTCATAAAATTACCAAAAGCCTGGCAGGTGCCTAGGGCTAAATCTTTGGCTGAAGAAACATTGTTTAAAGATAAACCACTGGGTTCATCCACAATTGTTTGGTTCATACCCCAATTTAGGGCAGTTTGTTGCATGCGGTTGATAAAATCAGTCCGGCTGATACCCAAATAACGAGGCAAAGCTACAGCAATGTTGTTGGCTGAACCCATGAGCATAGTGGCAAAAGCTTGTTCTAAGCTTATTTTTTCTCCAGCTTTTAATCGTAGCAAGGCAAAATTATCTTTAGGTTCCACATAAGGCCGTAAAAGAGTTTCGTTTTCTTGTTCAGTTAAATCCACCAATTTAAACCAATCTGGTGAGCCATAGCTTAAAAAGGCGCCCGCCGCCAGCATTTTCATTAAGCTGGCTGTGGGCATGGTCGTGCTTTCTTGGTAATAGTATAGTGGTTGCAAGGTTTGGGCATCTATTAGAGCTACGGCCCGAAAAGGCAAGGCTTTAAGCTTATAATTTTTTTGATACCAAGCGCCAAAATCTTGATAAGAAGAATTTTTATTAATAGTGGATTGAGCCACTACGTGAATAGGCGCTAAGTTAAGACCAATTAGCAATAAAACAAGAAAAAATTTATTTTTTAATAGCATAGTTTGGCTATTATAGCACATTTATTTTTTTAGTTTAAAAATTTGACATTTAAGAATATTTGTGATACATTATTACAACATTATTAGTTAAAAATAATAAAATTTATGTTTAATTTTAAAAAGTCGGTTTCGGTGTTATTTATAATTTTTGGGGTTTGCGGTTTCTTTTTTGCTACAAAAACTCAAGCCGAAACAGGCAACCCGGATTTAACGGTTACTGGTATTACTTTTTCTGGCTCCCAACAGGGAGAAACCGGAAAATTAGCAGTTACTATAAAAAATTTAGGTGGTGATTTAAACAACACTGCAGGCCTACTTAACACTTACAATAATTTTAGTTTTCAAAATTTTGTCTTTGATAGCTCAACTCCTTCAGCTACTCAATTTAAAACTGATAGAGCTCTGCCGGATCTTTCAACCAATAATCCATTAAAAACTAATGAGTCAATCACTTTTTCTTGGGTAGGAAAATTTAATACTTCTGGTAATTTATATTTACAATATACAGTCGATAATGCTAATGAGTTGGTGGAGACCAACGAGAATAACAATAGTTTAAGCGTCAGTATTTCGATCGGTGCGATTATTTCTAAACCAGATTTAACTGTAACAAATATAAACTTCAGTTCATCTGTAAAAAATGAAAACGGAACACTATCCGTAACGGTTAAAAATTTAGGCGGGGATCTAACTAGCGGCCAAGGATTATTTAATTGGTATAATAATCTATCGGCACAAAACTTTATTTTTAGTAGTGAAACACCCTCGATTCTTGCTTACCGTGCTAATCGTCCAGATCCAACCATTTCGAACCCTTTAAAAAAGGAGGAGTCAATCACTTTTTCTTGGGTAGGAAAATTTAATACTTCTGGTAATTTATATCTTCAGTTTACAATTGATAACGCTAACGAATTAGATGAATCAAATGAAAATAACAACACTCTTTCAAAATCAATTGTTATTAATGATTCGATTAATAATGTTGATAAAAAACCAGATTTAACAGTTACTGGTATTACTTTTTCTACAAATTATGCTAACCAAGTTGGAACAATCTCAGTTACTATTAAAAATAATGGCACGGCACTACTAACTAGTTCTAAGGGTCTATTAAATACATACTTCAATTTATCTAATCAAAACTTTTTATTTAACTCTGAAACCCCAATAGTTAGTTTGAAGACTAATAGACCATTGCCGACAACGGACTATCCTTTAATGCCCGGCGAGTCAATTTCTCGCCTTTGGTTGGGTAAATTTACTAAAATTAATAATTATTATCTCGAATATACTGTAGATAATGGAAATGAGTTAGATGAATTAAATGAATCCAATAATAATTATTCAGGTATAATAACAATTGATAAAAACTATCCTGGGACAGATAGTCCGGTTTTAGCCCCTGATACTGCTAACGAAATAATAAAACCGACTATTAAAATAACCGAAGCGGCTGTTAGTGCTAATAGACTGTATGATGATAAATTAAGCGAGGTATTAGCGGAACTTAAACAGTTAAGAGATATTGTTAAAGAGCAGGCAACTAAAATTAAGTATTTTGAAAACTTAACTAATAATGTTGAAAAGTTATCAGCTAAAATGGAAACGGCCATAAATAGTTTTATTACTTATGGGGCAGATACAAACACTCAAAAATTAGGAGCCGGCGAAAGAGCAGCAGTTATGTATTCTTATAAGAACGCTTTTAATAAATTGCCAGAGACAGAAGAGGAATTAACTGACGCCATTAAAATCGCTAACGGTCGTTGGCCAAGTATTACTAATCAAGGGGCTGAGAACAAAGCTAAAGAACAATTTCAAAAGATCTACAAAAGAGTAGCTGATATGAGCAATGCCAATGATAACGCAGCTGTGACTGTTATGGCTTATGGTCTTAGACAAAAAGCTGAGAATAGGAATTTGAATAGTGAAACTAACGGCATCAAGATCTTTAAAGCTATTTACGGGCATACACCAAGTTCTACTGAAGATTGGAATATAATGCAAGCGATTACTTATTCGGGAGCGAGTAGATAAATATAAAATTTAAACTAAATTATAAAAACAACTCAATGATTGAGTTGTTTTTATAAAGTAGTCTTAAAGTCTGATGTTTCCGAAAATTTGAAGGATATTATTGGAGAGATTAAGAAGTGGTCGGAAATTTTAAAATAACATTTTAAGCGCCAACCTGCCAATCCAAATAATTATTAACATTAGTAAGTTAAGAACGGCAAAGGCTATATAAAACCTAAAAAACTAATGAGGGAATCACTTTTTATTAGTATGACAGTTTTAATACTTCTGGTAATTTATATTTGCAATATCAAAATCTTTTTTAATAACATAGTTTGGCTATTATAGCACATTTATTTTTTTAATTTAAAAACTCCGCCCTGGTAACAGGACGGAGTTGGTAAGGAGTAAGAAATTATTTAATAATTTGTTCTAAATTAACTGAAGTGGTTGTTTCGTTAATTTGGCCGCCTAATGGTAGAGCTTTAAGTTCTTGGGCCGTTACTTCGGTAATATTTTTAAAATTAAGTTTAAATTTCTGAGCGGCTTTTTCATTGGTTACTAAATGTTTATTGCCTTGGCCGTCCATTACATAGACTTTGTTATCACCGATAGCTTTTATTAAACGGGTTTTTACTTGAGTCTTGCCTTTTAGTTCCAGTCTTTTTTGTAAGGTTTCTTTTTCTAAACGTTGGTTGGTGGAACTAACAATTATTTCTTCGTCAAATAAAGTATTGTCGGTAATGGTGGTGCCGGTCGGCAGGGCAGCCACAGCTTCTTTGGTTAATTCTTCTACGTCTCTGAATTCCCAACCGAAACGGTGGAAAACTCCTTCAGCTAAGATTGGTTTTTTAGTTCCGTCGGGGGCTAACAAATAAACAGCCGGGTCGCCCTGGGCCTTAATTAAGCGCCAGTGCCAGCCAGCTTTAATAAAATCTTCGGGATTTAAAATTGTTTCCGAGTTAATTGGTTCGGCTGTGGCGTAAGCAGTTAGGCGATCTTTAGCTACTACTTTTAGATGATAATTAGCATTATAGGCGGTAAAAAAATCTAAAGTTTTAATAGCTCGTTTAGTTTTATTTT
The DNA here is from genome assembly GCA_018817715.1 of Patescibacteria group bacterium. Classification (NCBI taxonomy): domain Bacteria; species Patescibacteria group bacterium. The sequence goes on along the minus strand of JAHITT010000004.1, from coordinate 57,747 downwards.
TGGTTAAGGCATAAATATCCTGACTGCCTACTTCACGATAAATAACCCAGGCTTGCTTTAATTTAGCTTGCCTAACTAAGGGGGCATCTTGTTCGGAAATAATAACATTTTCCGCTTCGGTGGTTACAGCTTCTTCACTGGCTTGGCTGAAAAAAGGTACTAGAAAACCAGTTGTTAATAAAACCAAGGCTGCCAGCCAGAGATTTTTTTTACTTAACATATTTTTTAACATAGGCTTAGTTTGGTTAAAACTTAGTAGATTTATTATAGCACGATAAGGGGCTTATAGTTTATAATGGGGACTATGATTAATCCAGGTAGATTAACTAAACCTCGGTTGTTAATAATTGGTAGTGGTTTTGCTGGTTTATATAGTCTATGGTATTTAAAAAAACAAGGTGGCTGGCCAGATTTTGATATAAGTTTAATAACGTCGGTTAATTATTTTTTGTTTACGCCATTGCTTCATGAAGTGGCCGCTGGTAGTTTGTCGGCTGGTAATGTGGTAGAGCCGTTAAGAAATAAATTTCCGGCTAACATAAAAATAATTTTAGACGAAGTTAAAACTGTAAATTTAGACAGTCGCCAAGTAGTTACTAAAGCCGGCCGGTCCTTGGTTTATGATTATTTAGTAGTGGCGCCCGGTACTAGGACTAATTGGTTTAAAGTGTCGGGTGCTTTAGAAAATAGTTGGCCTTTAAAAACTTTGGCTGAGGCTTTAGCTATAAAAAATCAGCTGATAGCTAATTTGGAGCAGGCTACTAATTTATGGGAGGATAGCCAGCAACAATTAAAGCTGGAAAAACTTTTGACTTGGGTTATAGTGGGCGGCGGACCGACCGGCGTGGAAATGGCGGCGGAATTAAGCCATTTGGTAAAAGGCACAGTAGTTAAACTGTATCCGGCTTTAGCCGCTAAGATAAAAATAATTTTAGTGCAACGCGGCTCGGAATTGTTAAAAGAGTTTAGCCCTAGGTTTGGTCAGCAGGCCAGGCAGAAACTAACTGCCCAAGGAGTTAGTATAAAATTTAATTCCGAAGTTACTTTGGTTAACCAGGTTGGCTTACAATTAAAGTCTGGTGAATTTATAAACAGTCAGTTGGTTATTTGGTTAGCCGGGGTAAAACCAGTAGCCATTGCTTGGCAAGGTGATTTAGATATGGTTAATAACGGCCGAATAAAAATACAATCTAATTTGCAATTGTTTAATTATTCCAATGTTTATGTGTTGGGTGATAGCGCGGCTTTGCTGGACAAGGAGACTAATAAGTTATTGCCACAGCTGGCTCAGGTGGCGGTTGGGCAGGCTAAAATTACCGCCCATAATTTATGGGCGGAGCGTAAAAATAAGCCGCTTAAGGAATTTGTTTATAAATCCAAAGGCAATTTAGTTTCCCTGGGCCAGTGGCTAGCCTTGGCCGAAATAGGCAATTGGTTTTTTGAAGGGCCAGTAGCCTGGTGGTTGTGGCGGACAGTTTATTTAAGCAAATTATTATCTGGGCGCAAAAAAATTCAGGTGGCTTGGGAGTGGACCTGGAACATATTTTTTCCGCGCAATTTGTATAAACCCTAGCTTTTGATTTTTAAATGGCTAAAAGCCATAGAGCAGTTAAAGTCATTACTTGGACTAGCAGGCCGACTTGCCAGCTTAAATTAAGTTTGGGCAAGTTGTTAATTTTTTCAGCATGGAAAGCATGATATTTTTTAAGCCACTTACGGCGCGATAAAAAGTGCAGGCCTTGTACAATGTCGGGGAGCAAAGCGCCAAACACGGCGGCTAAGACGGTATTATTGTTGGCTATGGGAAAATTGGACAAATAAAGTAGAACAAAGCCTAGCATGGTTACGCTGTCTAAAATGGCGGCGCCTAAAAACCTGCGGCGCCTGAGCCAGGCGACTAAACTGCTATCGTTTAAATATTCATCGCCGTGCGGTATGGCATCTAAAATAAGGTGGGACAGTACCCCAGCGATAAAAGCTATAAAAGGATTGGGAATGTATTTGGCTAGAGTAAGTCCAGCAGCGGCGTGAATTGTTAGGTACATAAGGTTTAGAATTAATACTCTGTCGCCTTTATGTTAGCAAATAAAAAATGTTTTGGGCAACTGGTGGTCAACGCCACGAGTTCGCTTTCCTCCCCAAATGAAAAAAGACCTGTAAAAACAGGCTCTTTTCATCAAATTCCTATGGTAGCAGGGGTGGGGATCGAACCCACGGCCTAGGGCTTATGAGTCCCTCGCTCTAACCAACTGAGCTACCCTGCCTTAACAAATATTCTTTTAACATTAATCGTAAAGTTATTTTACCTTTGCTGGTTTTAAAATATCTTTCCCGACGCAGGGCATCGATTTTATCTAAAAAGGATTCATAGAATATTAATTGGAAAGGTAAACGCCCTGCCGTTGATATATTTCTGCCCTTATTATGGTCAGTAAATCTTTTCTTTAAATTACTGGTTAAACCAATATAAAACCTTCTATCTTTAAGGCTTAGTAATACGTAAACGTAATAAAAAGACTTTGTCATTGTATTTGATAACAGTGAACCACTATGGGTTCACTGCAAGCATCACTCTCCCTTATAAACACTTATGGCAGGCCTTATCATTAATGATTTGGCTTGCCAAGCATCCGAAGCTCTTAGAAAGAGCGAGTGGTGCTTGGTTGCGGGGGCGGGACTTGAACCCGCGATCTCCTGGTTATGAGCCAGGCGAGATGCCACTTCTCCACCCCGCGATATTAAACTAACTGCTTAAAGATAGCTTATTTGAATTTGTCTGACAAGCCATTAGCCATTGGCCACTAACTATTGACTATAAATTAGAAACTATTTTGGTGGGCATGGTGGGAGTCGAACCCACATGGATTTCTCCGTACGATTTTGAGTCGTATGCGTATACCAGTTCCGCCACATGCCCTAAAAACTAAAAGAACTGTATCTTTTTAAGCATACCTTATAATAATAAGACTTGATTGAATTGTCAAAGAGGCTGTGGGACATTATACTAATAAGGTGTTATGTCAAAAATTATTGCTTTAGTAAATCAAAAAGGTGGCGTAGGTAAAACAACAACAGCAGTTAACCTGGCGGCTTATTTTGCCCGGGCTGGCCGAAGAATTTTGTTAGTGGATATAGATCCGCAGGGTAATGCCTCGGCCGGCGTAGGCGCTAATAACGAAACGGAACAGCCCCATGTTTATCATGTTTTGCTAGAACCTAACAGTATTAAAGAAGTTATTCAAAAAACCAGTTATGAAAATTTATCTATTTTACCGGCTCAGGCCGATTTAGCTGGCGCGGCTGTAGAATTGGTTGGCGCCGAGAACAGGGAATACAAACTTAAAGAGGCTTTAGAAAAAGTGAGTGCTGATTATGATTATATTTTAATTGATTGCCCGCCTTCTTTGGGTTTATTAACAGTTAATGGTTTAACAGCTGCTCAGCAAGTTTTAATACCCATTCAGGCTGAATATTATGCTTTGGAAGGCTTGGGTCAGTTAATGAATACAATTAATTTGATTCAGGAACATTTAAACAACAGTTTGGATATTTTGGGCGCTTTGGTAACCATGTACGATTCTAGGAATCGTTTGGCTAATGCGGTGGTGCAGGAGTTAAAAAATCATTTTCCTAATAAATTATTTATGACTATGATACCGCGCAATGTGCGCCTGGCCGAAGCCCCTAGCTATGGCCAGCCTGTTATGGTGTACGACGCGGCTTCACGGGGCGCCGAAGCTTATCGGTTGCTAGCCGAGGAAGTTTTAAAAATATTAGAATCACAAACAACTTATGGCCAAACCATTTAAATTGGGTAAGGGATTAAATTCCTTAATACCGCAAAAAAAATCCGGTAGTACGAATTATTGGGGTAACGAAGCTACCCCTCAACCGCCAGAGGTGGCTGCCAGCGGTGGCGGTGGGGAGCGGGTACATTATTTAAATCCTAAAGAGATTGCGGCTAATTCACGCCAGCCTAGGCAAAATTTTAATGCCGAGGATTTGGCTGATTTAGTAGCTTCGGTAAAGACTCACGGTATTTTGCAGCCTTTGACAGTTAGTCAGTTGCCGAGCGGTAAATACGAGCTAATTGCTGGGGAGCGGCGTTTACGCGCCGCTGTAACAGCCGGTTTAAAACAAGTGCCAGCCATTTTAAGGCAGGTTAAAGATCAGGAAAGATTGGAGTTGGCTTTGGTGGAAAATATTCAACGCCAGAATTTAAATCCTTTGGAAGAAGCCGTGGCTTATAAACAATTGCAAGAAGAGTTCAGTTTAACGCAGGAACAAATTGCCCAGCGAGTTGGTAAATCGCGTCCGCAAATTGCCAATACTTTGCGTTTGTTAGATTTACCCGATAGCATCAAGCAGGCTTTAAGTGAGGGTAAAATAACTTTTGGTCACGCTAAAGTAATAATGAGTTTGGACACGCCCTTTGAACAGGAAAAGTTTTTTAGGTTAATAACTTTGGAAGGTTTGCCGGTTCGTTTGGCCGAAGCTAAGGTTCATAGTTTAAAAGCTAACAAAACAGCGGTTGTACCAACCACCTCGGTTCAATTAAAAGCTTGGCAACAACAATTGCAAAATATTTTAGGCACCAAGGTAAAAATTAGCGGTAGTTTAAACAAGGGTAAAATAATTTTGGAATTTTATTCCAGTGAGGATTTAATGGGTTTGGTGGAAAAAATTAAGAAAGCAGGGGAATAAAATCCTAAATCCTAAAATCTAAATCTTAAATAATTCCCAAAATTGAGTATTGGGGATTATTTAGAAATTAGGATTTAAAATTTGTGATTTATTAGGGCTTATTCTTTAGTTCGGGAAAAAATATTTAGGAAGTTGCGGCGTTTTTTCTTATAATAACTTTTAATATGATTTTTGGCCTGATTGGTTTTTATAAACTTTAGCCAATCTTCGCTGGGGCCACCACGATTTTTATCAACAATTATTTCTACCAAATCGCCACTTAATAATTTAGTTTCTAGAGGGGCAATTTTTTCGTTGATTCGGGCACCGGAGCAATGGTTACCAATATCGGAATGAATATGATAGGCAAAATCCACTGGCGTGGCTTCTTCGGGCAAATCTATAACATCGCCTTTGGGTGTAAAAACAAAAATACGGTTTTGAAAAATATCAATAGTTAAAGCTTTTAAGTATTGATCATTGTCGGTGATTTCTTTTTGCCAATCTAGTAGTTCTTTAATCCATTTTAATTGTTCGGGCGGAATGCTTAATTGGGCCTTGCTGGAATCTTTGAATTTCCAGTGGGCGGCAATACCATATTCAGCATTATCGTGCATTTGTTGATCGCGAATTTGAAATTCTACAATACGTCCTTGGTCGCAAAATACTGTGGTGTGCAAAGAACGGTAACCATTGGGTTTGGGTTGAGCAATATAATCTTTAATGCGACCGGTCATTGGTTTCCAGCGGCTGTGGACAGCCCCTAAGGCTTGGTAGCAAGCGGCTACATCAGGCACAATTACTCTTAGGGCTACTAGGTCGTAAACTTTGCTAATATCCATGTCTTTGCGCAGCAGTTTTTTATATAAACTGTAGTGATGTTTAACCCGGCCGTGTACGGAATTATAGGCAATGTTATTTTTTTCTAATAATTTAATAACTTCTTTAATTAAATCTTGGCTGTAGGAGATTTGGTCTTCCATTCTACTGGTAGAGGTTTTAACCACCCAGGCATATTCTTCTGGATAAACATATTTAAAAGCTAAGTCTTCTAATTGACCTTTTAGTTCACCAATACCCAAGCGATTGGCTATGGGAGCATAAATTTCTAAAGTTTCCCGAGCAATACGCTGTTGTTTTACTGGTGGCAGGGCCGAGAGAGTGGACAAATTATGCAGTCGGTCAGCCAGCTTAATAAGCACCACCCGCACGTCTTCGGCCATAGCTACGAACATTTTTCTTAAATTTTCCGCATAACGTTCCAACCCACGATATTTAAGTTTGCTTAATTTAGTAATACCTTTAACCAGTTTACCGACTTCGGGACCAAATTCTTTGGCAACTTCTTCCAAAGTTATGGGTGTATCTTCGGGCACGTCATGTAGCAGGCCGGCAATAACCGTGGATAAATCCAGGTTCATGTGAGCTAAAGTATAAGCTGTTTCTAAGGAGTGTTGGATGTAATCAGTACCATCTAACCTTTTTTGGCCGGCATGGGCCTTAACAGCGAAGTCATACGCCAATTCCAGCATAGTGGTATCGGCGTTAGGATTGTTTTTTAGGACTAATTGTTTAATATCTGAGAAAGTAGTCATAACATTTATGATAACACAGTACTATAACACTAACTAAGTTAAAAAGCAAGAGGTTGAATAATGGAAGATAGAAGGTAAAATTAGGAGTTAAAAAGTGTTTGTGGGGATTTATGTCCACCTGGACATAAATCCCCGCAGGGAAAATGGGAAATAAAAAACAGCGGCTATAAGTTTTAAGCCGCTGAGATAAAATATGTTAGTTAATTTTATTTTTTAGCTGAGCGATAGGTCATGGTGTTTAAGTTAAAATAATCGCCAGTATATACCAAGACAGTTAATTGAATTTCATTGGTGTTTAACAATCTAGCCTGTATCGGGGAGATTAACCTTTTTTTGTTAATGCCTTTGCCTTTATAAAGGTTAAGGCCGAAGTGTTCTGCCAGATTGATGGCTGTTTCATTGGTACCGACGTAGTAGGCAATACCTTTGGTTTTTTCAATGGTAAATTCGAAATTGGTATCGGTTTTTACGTATTCAAGATCTTCGGGTAGGCTGAACATACCGTTAGTACATCGCACCAATATAGTTAAAGGTTTTTTAGAATTTTTAACGTAAACATAGGCTACCAGTTGGTTGTCGAAATACCCCTGATGAATTGTTCCCGAACCGTCTTCGGCTTTAATTTCTTTGGCGCTGCCGTATTTATAGACGATTGAATCAATAGCGGCAGTGGATGGTATTTTGTTGCGGTTTTTCAAGAATAAAACCAGGTCGGTGCTTAATGATGGCCAATTTGCCTGCAGATAATTTTGTCTGTTGGTAACTGGTACGTTTTTTAAACTGTCTAGCACCGCTAATTTAGCCGGCGACCAGTTATTAACTGGTGTGATGTCATTAACGACATCAACTCCGTCATCATTACTACAACCAGAAAAGGAAATTATTGCGATTACTGTTAACAGATAAAAGAATAAATTTACCTTTTTCACTTTTTTCTCCTTGCCCGATTTAGTCCTCGGCGCCGGGGAATGTTGTGTTATTGATTTTTAAGTGTTTTAAACTTATTTGAATAGTAACCCCAAGGATGAATAATGACAGTATCCATTCCAGAATTTTTATCAGTAAACCCATTTGGTCTAGGCTGTTTATTAAAGGAAATTTAACAACGCCGTAAGTACCAATTAGGGTAAGGAATAAACTGCATGAGTAGAATAATATTCTGGCTGGTCCGGAAATTTTTGTTTTACGGTAGTATAAAAACAAAGTACTAAAAATTAAATACAAAGCTCCACCGCCGATGGAAACAAATTTGTTTTCATTGGCTAAGTGAGGACTTGTTATGGCCAAGATTAGACCTATGATTATTACCAAGAAAAAGAAAAATATTTCATAATTTTTCTTTTTAAGTTTTTTAGAATTTTCTATAACGACCATAAATGGAATGCCAGCATTGGTTAATTTAACTAAGTCTTCGGCTGAGCCATTAATAATAGAAATTTCCAGATCGCCGTTTTCTCGAGGATTACCGTGGCAGATTTTACCTACCGTTGCTGTAATTTCTGAACGGCGTTTAATTCCGCCGTCTTGTTTTTTAATTAATATTTTCATTTTGTCCTTCCTGTGTTTTTGTGATTTATAATTTATCTTGATTAGTTTATTAGGGGAAGCCATTAAACTTTGTTTTAAAAAACTGTTTAATTAAATAAATAGCCCAGCTGAGTCAAACTAGTTATAACCGGTTTGGTCAGTTAGCTATTCTTTTCCCCTTAATAAATCAACCAAGATAAATGTTTGTTAAAAAACTGGCTATTTATTACGACTTGGGCATAATAAATAACTATATATAATACACCTAAATGGGGGATTTGTCAATGGTTAGTTGAATAAACTTAGAATTTAAAAGATGAAATAAAACTATAAATCATTATGTCACTGCGAGCGAATCTGCCAAAGGCGGGTGAAACATGGCAGTCTAGATTGCCACGTCAGTCGTCCCCCGCGTACGCGCGAGACCTCTTCCTCGTAGTGACATATTCTTTTTGTCATCGCGAAAGACCCCGCGGCCGCGGGGGACTGAGGCGATCTGGATTGCTTCCTCCTTCGCAAGGCTGACAGGTTTGATTAAGTAAGTTGTTCATAAGATTTAGATTGCTTCGTCATTACATTCCTCGCAATGACAAGCGGACAAGTCATTTACGCTTGCAATGACATAGTTGATAAAGGCAGAAATAAAAAACCAACCCTTTGCTAGGCAAGGGGTTGGTTAAATAAAATTTGATTAATTATTCAGATTTCTTACTACGGCGTCTTTTTTTAGGCTTGCCTTGTTTTTCTTGTATCAGTTCCAAAGCCTTAGCTAAAGTAATTGTTTCAGCGGATTCGTTTTTGGGCAGGGTGGCATTGGTTTTGCCATCTGACACATAAGGGCCGTAGCGGCCGTTCATTACTTTAATGGTTTTACCGTCTTCGCTCTGGCCTAGTTCTTTAAGAGTTTCGGCGGTGCGACGGCTGGTTTTTTTATCTTGAGCCAAAAGTTCTAAAGCTTGTTCTAAAGTAACATTAAGAGGTGTTAAGCCATTGTTTAAACTTCTGGTGTCTATTCCGCATTTAATATAAGGACCGAATCGTCCGTTGGCGGCCCAAATGATTTCGTTATTTTTAGGATTAAGACCGATTTCTTTGGGTAAGCTTAATAATTCTAAAGCTTGTTCTAAAGTAACCGTGTCCGGCGACATATCTTTAAGCAAAGAAGCCATTTTGGGTTTAGGTAATAATTTGTCTTTGGCTTTATCGCCAGTTTTGGTCGGTGTTTCGCCCAATTGAACATAGGGGCCGAACCTGCCCACTTTAACATAAATAGTTTGTCCGTTATCAGGATGGGTGCCTAATTCTTTAGGGCCGTTGCCACCGGTTTGTAATAATTCTAAGGCTTTGTCCACTGTTAATTCGTCGGGCGTAATATCTATAGGCAGGCTAACGGTTTTATCTTGCCAGCGGATAAAGGGGCCATAACGGCCAATGCGCACTTCAATCGGTTGGTCGTCTTTTTGGCCAATGGTTACGCCGCTGGTTAAGCGGGGATCTATTTGATCTTTAACATGTTCTAAAATCGGTTGTAGTCCGGTTTGATTATTGCCAAAGTAAAAGTCGCGTAAGTAATCTTTATGGTCGCCTTGACCTAAAGCAATATTGTCCAATTTATCTTCCATCTGCGCGGTAAAATTGTAATCAATAAATTGGCTTAAATATTGATCTAATAAATTAGTAACAGCAAAGGCGGTAAAGGTCGGTACTAAGGCTGTGCCTTTTTTATTTACATATTCACGGCGCAGGATTGTTTCAATAATGGCGGCGTAAGTAGATGGTCGGCCAATACCGCGAGTTTCCATTTCTTTTACCAAAGCCGCTTCAGTTAAACGGTTGGGCGGTTGGGTAAGATGTTCTTTGGCTTGCATGGCCAAGGCTTTAACTGATTCGTTTTTGGTTAAGGGTGGCAGAACGGTTTCCAGTTCGGTTAAATCGGTTTCTGGGTCATCGGAACCTTCTATATAGGCTCGGCGGTAGCCATCAAAACTAAAAGTTTTTCCTTTGGCTGTAAAAATCGCCTGACTAACAGTTACTTTAACGGTTAAGCGTACACCTTGACTGGAAGCCATTTGCGAAGCCACAGTTCTTTTCCAAATTAGTTCGTAAAGTTTAAAAGCGTCTTCGTCGACTTGTTGTTTAACTAGAGTTAAAGGTTGGAAAGTTGAACCAGCTGGTCGAATGGCTTCGTGAGCTTCTTGAGCGTTTTTGCTAGTGGTTTGGTATTGTCTGACTTGCGGGCTTAAATATTTATCGCCGTATTGTTCTTTAATCCATTGCCGGGCGGCGGTTAAAGCTTGTTGAGACAGCAAGGTGGAATCGGTACGCATGTAGGTAATGTAACCTTGTTCATATAAACTTTGGGCTAATTGCATGGTGCGCCTGGCCGAGTATCTTAATTTGCGGTTTGCTTCTTGTTGTAAGGTACTGGTGGTAAAAGGTGGCCAAGGGTTTTCGTTAAACGGTTTACTGTCGACTTGGCTAATAGTACCGGTTTGGTTTTGTAAATCTTGAATTAATTTTTCCGTTTCAGTTTGTTTTAACCAAACAGCTAGCTTATTTTTAAGTTGTCCAGTGTCGGCGTTAAAATCTTTGCCGCTGGCTACTGGTTGGTTATTAAATTCGGTTAGTTGGGCTTGGAATTGTCCGCCTTTAGCCATAAAGTCAGCCGCAATATCCCAAAATTGACTGGATTTAAATTTAAGGCGTAATTTTTCTCGTTCCACAATAAGTTTAACCGCTACACTTTGCACTCGGCCGGCTGATAAACCGGGTTTTATTTTGCGCCACAGAATCGGCGAGACACTATAGCCATATAATCTGTCCAGCAAACGCCTAGCTTCTTGGGCTTTGACTAAATTATCATTAATTTGCCGAGGTTTTTGTAAAGCGGCAGTAATAGCTTCTTGAGTGATTTCGTGAAAAACAATTCTTTTGGTTTGCTTAGGTTTTAAAGCCAAAACTTCAGCTAAATGCCAGGCAATGGCTTCACCTTCGCGGTCTTCGTCTGTTGCCAAATAAACTATATCGATTTTTTTGATTTGACTTTTTAAGGCCGTGACATTTTTTTTGGCTCCTGGTGAAATAATATAATCGGGTGAGAAGTTGTTTTCCAAATCAATACCCAATTTGGATTTAGGTAAATCACGAATATGCCCGTAGGACGACACCACTTGGTAAGAGGAATCTAAAAATTTGCCAATGGTTCTGGCTTTGGTAGGAGATTCAACGATAACTAAGTTATTAGCCACAAAAATATAAATAAATTATCAAACCTAATCATTTCTAACAGATACTACAGCTTTATCCACTTGTCAAACTGGTTCATTAAGATTTTAGTATAAACGCGAGAAATTTTCGCCGTCCAAGGATTTAATATAACCTTTTATTTCCAAGACGGATAAGTTGGCTAAAACTTGACTGGCTGATTGGCCGGTTAGTTCCATAATTTGTTTTAAAGGCAGACTTTGCAAAGGTAAATCTTTTAAAAATTTTTCTTCGTCTAAAGTTAGAGATTCGGTTGGTTGATGGTCACTGGCCACCAAATTAAAAATTTCCAGAAGGTCTTTGGTTGAACAAATAGTTTTAGCACCTTGTTTAATAAGCTCCAAGCAGCCTTGGGATAAGGCAGAATAAATACTACCGGGTACGGCGGCGATTTCCCGATTGTAATCCAGCCCCAAACGAGCAGTAATTAAAGAACCAGAATTGGCCGCGGCTTCAGTTATTAAAATGGCTTGGCTAAGTCCGGCAATCAGACGGTTACGCAAAGGGAAATGTTGTTTTAGCGAAGGTGTGCCCGGTGGATATTCGCTAAGCAGTAGTCCACTGCAGTCTATTATTTTTTGGGCCAGGTGATAATTGATTTTGGGATAAATATCATCCAAGCCACCGGCCAGTACAGCAGCTGCTGAGCCGTTTTGTTTTAGACAAGCTAAGTGGGCAATGGCATCAATACCATAAGCCAAACCAGAAACAATGGTTAAACCGGCTCGAGCCGCAGCTGAAGCTAATTCTTCGGTTAATCTTTGTCCGTAAGCGGTGGGGCGCCGGCTGCCAACAATTGCCAAACAACGTTTACTTAAAATGGTAATATCGCCTTGGTAGTAAATAACAGTCGGCGGGGAACAAATTTGTTTAAGTAAGTCGGGGTAAGCTTTATCTAGCGGCGTGCAAAAATCTATATTAAGTTGTTGCAATTTAGCTTTAAGGGCACTAGGTTCGGTTGATTGGCGATAAGTTAAAAAGTCGGCTATTAATTTTTCTTCCCAGCCTAATTTATTAAAAGCGCTGGTTGAGCCGTGCCAGGCTTTGGTTAAACTGCCGAATTTTTTTGTTAGCTGGTTTATTTTAGTTGGTCCAACTTTATAAAACCAAGACCAGGCCAGATAGTACAAGCGCTCTTCTGTTAAATTAGTCATAAATTCCTCCTAAATTTAGACTGCTTATATTAGTGATTATAAATAAATAACTGGTTTATGGGCAAGTTATTTATTTAGTTAAGCCAGGTTGATTTTTTAATTTGTCGCAGACTTTCTTTAAGCCAGGGAAGCCAAGCGCCGGCGGCTAAAGGATGATGAGCTTGCCAACCAGTTTCTGTTTGGCGCCAGCTGGGGTCGAAATTTTTTAATCGTTGGTTAATTTCTGGCGAGGGTTTTTCTAACCAACGCAAAATAAATTGACCAAAGTGGGAACCGCTTTGACAAGAGACTTCTCGCAGTCTGGCTTGTTCGGCTAAAAGTTTTATTTCTAGCAGGGTTAGTAAATTTTTAAGTAATTGATCTGGTTGGTCGTTATTTAAAGGTCGACCTAATAAAGTAGTTGCTTCGTTTAGTAATTCGTTTGGTTGGCGAACAGCGGCTAATTTTTGATACAGGTTTAGCCTGGCACTTTGGCTTAGGTTTAATTGTGGGCTAAGTCTGGCCTCCAAAGGTAAACGCAACATAACTTCGGGTATAGTGGGAGAAGGTTGGTTATTTTTTATTTCAGCCACCGCTTGTTGGAGAAGCTGGCCGTAAAGATGCAGGCCAACCGCCGATACATTGCCATGTTGTTCTTTGCCTAAAATAGCACCAGCGCCTCGCAATTCAATATCTTTTAAAGCCAAGCTTAAGCCACTACCTAAACTTTCTGCTTCTAGTAAACTGTTTAGCCGGTTGGTGGCCTGGCTGGTTGGTTTGGGGCCAATTAAAAAATAAGCATAGGCTTGGGTGGAACTGCGGCCAACGCGACCACGCAATTGGTATAAATCAGCCAAACCAAACCGGTCAGCTTTTTCTACCAGTAAAGTATTAACGTTAGGAAAATCCAATCCGTGTTCTATCATGGCTGTGGCCAAGAGTAAGCTTAATTGTCCTTGGTCAAACCGGTGCATGGTGTCAGCGACATTTTTAGGTGACATTTGGCCGTGGATGACCCCTAGGGTTAAATGAGGTAGTAGTTTTTTTAATTTATTTTGGACGGCTGGCAAATCCTTAATGCGGTTGACTAAATAAAAAACTTGTCCCCCACGATTAATTTCTAAAGTAATAGCTTGTTTAATAAGTTGGTTACTTTCAGGTTGGACCAAAGTTTTTATGGATAAGCGGTTGCTAGGTGGAGTATTAATAAGGGATAAATCTCGAATGTTAGCTAAGGCTAAATTTAAAGTTCTGGGTATAGGTGTGGCGGACAAGGAGATAACATGTAAGTCGGGCCGGATTTTTTTAAGCTGGTCTTTTTGTTTAACGCCGAATCGTTGCTCTTCATCAATTACTAATAAGCCTAATTTTTTAAAGATTACATCATTGGATAATAAAGCGTGCGTACCTATAGCAATGTCAATTTTTTGATTGGTTAAATTTTGTTTAATCTGTTTAATAGTTGCTGAGCCTTGAGCTCTGGTCAGTAGGCCTAAAGTTATAGGAAATTTTTTTAACCTTTGACTAAAAGTGTCAAAATGTTGTTGAGCTAGAATAGTCGTCGGGGCCAGTAGGGCCACTTGGTAACCGTTCAGAATTGCTTTTAAACTGGCTCGGACAGCTAGTTCAGTTTTACCAAAACCAACGTCGCCACAAATTAGCCGATCCATGGGTTTATTTTGTTCTAAATCAGCTGTAATATCCTGCCAGGTTTTTAATTGGTCGGCGGTCAGCGGCCAGGGGAAAGAAGCAGCTAGTACTTCTTCTTCGGGAAATTGTTGCCAAGCTTTAGTTTGACTTTGTTGGCGCTGGGCATAGAGTTGTAAAAGTTCACTAGCTAAAGCCATAGCTTCAGCTTTTACTTTTTTGGTTATTTGCCACCAACTGGCGCTACTAAGACGTTGTAGTTTAGGGTGGGGATTGCCCAAATAACGCGATAAACGGTCGGTATGTTCAATGGGTACATAAAGTTTATCATCATCGGCATAGCTTAAGGCAAAGTATTCTCGGGTTAGGCCGTCAACTGTTTGTTCATTTAATCCCTCAAAGCGTCCAATGCCATGGTCAATATGAACGAGATAATCACCAGCGGAAATTTTTTCATAAGATTTAAGGCCGGTTGTTTTTTGTCTTTGACTTAGGCCGATGATTTCTCGGTCGGTTAAAAAAATAGTTTGTTTAATCAAATCTTTAAAACCAGTTAGCTCATTTATTAAATCAGCTGGTGCTTCGATTAATTCAACTTTGTTTAAATAGTCTTGGAGGTGGTATTTTAGGTCGATTGGTTCGGCAGTTATTATTTTTATAGTTTGGCCTTGAGCCAATTGATTTTGCAAATAAGAGTAAAATAAATCCCATTGTTTGCCAAAACGAGGCAAGTTGGTAAAGCTGGGAGAAGGTTGTAGGGGATCACAGTTAAGACGTTTAATTCTAGACCAGTCTAAATTTATTGGCGCCGCTATTAGTTGGCTGGTTGGTTTAAGAAAGTTTTTTATTGTGCAGTTAGGATCGGCAGTCAGTCTTAGGGGCGCTAGAGTAATAGCGCTTATTTGTTTAAGAGGGCTTTCGGTTTCCAAATTAAATTGTTGAATGTTTTCGATGGTATTGTTGTTCCAAGATATAAGCCAACTAGTTGCTTGATCAGTTATCTGCAACAGACCGCCTTTTTTTACAAACCAACCGCCTTGGTCCACTAAGGGTCCAGGTTGATAACCGACCGATTGCAAATGATTTAGGACAGCTAGGGGTTTTATAATTTGGCCTACTTTCAGAATAATTTGGCCTTTAGATAAACTAGTAGCATTAGGTAAACTTAAGTTTAGGTATTCAGCTGGCAGAGTTAAAATATTAGCTTGTGGGTGTTGGTTGGTTGCCAGCCAATCAATAAAGTTTTCTGGCCAATTAAATAGTTTGATTGGCTGTTGATTAAGTTTGATAAAAAATTTTAATAAGGCTTGGGCGACTGGTTGTAATTTGGCGTTGGTTAAGTACCACAAAACACCGTTATTAAGAGCGGTGGGGGGGAGATTGGCGATAAAATAAGCCTGGGCCGACAGGTTGTTAGGCAGGTTATTTTTAAGCATGAATAATAGGTTTTTGTTTGACTAATTTGTTTGTTATACTGTTGACAGTAGCTTAATCTTGTGATAAGATTTTGCCTACTAATATATTTTGTGTGTTTTGGTCTACTTGTCAGTGATGCCTCTTGTGACCCCTCCTTAATGAGAGACATCTGCAAAGTTAGGCTGAACCAGTTTTCTGGATCGTTTAACGCTGATAAGTAGACTTAAGCACAAAAATTATAAACCAGTTTATAAGCCAACCTTTTTATAGGGTTGGTATTTTTAATTTTTTTAAAGAAGGATAGTAAAATTATTTGTTGATTGTTCTAGTTTGTGAAGTTGGTTGGCTGGTGGCCAAACTTTGTTCCAAAAGAGCCACAGCTAGAGTAATCGTTTTTTTTACTATTTTTTGTTCGGTTGTTGAAAATTTTTGTAAAACAAAAGATTCAGTAGGTATATTTTGATCTGATCGGCCTAAACCTAAACGGAACCGCCAATCAATTATTTTATCTAAAGCCTTAAAGATGCTTTGGACGCCATTGTGTCCGGCGGCACTGGCTTGATAGGATAACCGAATACTACCTAAGGGTAAGTCTAAATCATCATGTAATAACCAGATATTATTTTTTTTGATTTTAAAATAATCTGTTACCAGTTTAACGCTTAAACCAGATTGATTCATAAACGTTAGAGGTTTAAGTAGACGAATGGTTTGGCTAGCCAGTTTAAAAGAGGCTAATTCTCCAGAAAATTTATTTTGTTTAAGCCAGGTAGCTTGTTGTTTTTTAGCTAAGGCGTCCAAGACTAACCACCCGAAATTATGTCTAGTTAATTTATAAGCTGAGCCGGGATTGCCTAGGCCGACCAGTAGTAGCGAATTGTCTGGTGTGGGACGACTCATAAATTAAGTATTAGTTTGGCGTACACCCTGCAAGCGAACTTTAATAGGCGTGCCAGTAAAATCAAACAGACGCCTAAGTTTACTTTCCACCCAGTTGCCCAAAGCTTGAGGCAGTCGTTCTCTGGTTTTTACTGCTAAAACAAAACGTGGTGGTACCGTACTGGTTTGGGTGAAACTTTTTAGAGTTAAGTTACGAGTTGGTTCAGTTTTTTTCAAAAAAGCAAAAAACTTTTTTAATTCCGTTTCGGTCAACTGTCTTTCGGCGTTTTGTCTGACTTGGAGTAGTGTGGGAATGACGTTTTTTAGTCCTTGGTGGCTGTGCGCCGACACCCACAGTAGTGGACTGAAGGAAATAAAGGGAAAATAGTGACTTAAGTTTTTACTTACTAATTTTCTATCTTCTTGGTCCTTGATTAAATCGGATTTATTTAATAGTACAACAATCGGTAAGCCGCTATTTTTTATTTCGCCAGCTAATCTTTGATCTTGCCAGGTGGCTGGCTCGTTTCCATCTAGAACTAGCAGTAAGCCATCACTATCAGTGAAGCTGTGTTTAGTTTGTTTGACACTTTGTTTTTCTAAATGGGGAGCCGCTTGAAGCTGACGCCTAACACCGGCAGTATCTCTTAATTCTAAAAGTTTGCCTTGCCAATTAAACCAATCAGTTTGTCGATCTCGCGTGGTATGGGGTGTTTCCAACACTAAACTTCTTTCTTGTCTAAGAAGCTTATTAAATAAGGAGGATTTACCGACATTAGTTTTACCAATTAAAGTAAAACAATAACTGGCTTTGGGCAGATGGCTTTCTTTTAAGTGTTTGTAGATTAAATCCAATAAATCACCCAGGCCGACGCCGGTTTTAGCTGAGACCATTATTTTTTCTTTAAAACCTAGATGAATATTGGCCGCTTGATTACGCCAAGCCTGACCATCTATTTTATTAATCGCCAGGATGACTGGTTTTTTTAAACGATAAAGCCATTTGGCTAGGTTTATTTCTAAGTCACTTAATCCAGTTTGTCCATCAATAACCATTACCACCACATCAACTTCTTTAATTAGTTTATGAGTTGGTGAATCCTTTGTTTGTTTGATAAAATTCGCTGAGCAGCCAGCGCTGTCAGCAATAAAAAAACTTTTATCTCGCCAATTAGCCAAACCCAAATTATTGTCTCGGGTGGTATCTTTTTCAGCTGAGACCAGAGATTGTCCTTGGCTAGATAGACGATTCAATAAAGTGGATTTACCGACATTAGTTCGGCCGATTAATAATACTTGTGGTCTGACTGGTCTAGACATAAAATTTTAGTTAGGTGCTCGATCACGTCCTAAAATAAGACGAAAATCCGCCTGTTCGGAATTAGTAGTTACTGGTTCTAAAGTTACGGCGTTTAGACCGAAAAATGATTCCAGTAGTTGGCGACTGTCTGGTTTTTGTCCACCACTGTAATCATACAATATCGTGCGGGGGAAATCACGGCGATTAGCATTGCCAAAGATTATATTGGTTAGGCCTTTATTTTTTAAGGTTTGGGTAACTGATTCAGCTAGACCAGGTATGGTGGTGCCATTTTCAATGATTAAGTAGGGGTTTTCGGCCAATGGGCCGGAATTAGCCAGTAAATCAGCGGCTAATTTTTTAATATCAGAATAGTCAGCTGTTTTAGGTAGGAGTAAATAAGCTCCGTCACCGCCGGTAGCTTCTTTAAGCAGGCCGCCGGGTGAAGTGTCGATTATTCGATGTCGGATATTTTGGGTTTTTAGGCCGCTTAATAAATTAGCTAGCCGAACTGTTTCTTGGGCGGTAATATCGGTTAGTAGTCCTTGGGAAATATCTTGATAAAGATGGAGAATTTTACGCGGATTAAATAATGTTTTAGCAGATAATAATTGATCTTTTAGAGCTAGTAGAACTTGTTGTTGACGTTTAGCTCGTGAAAAATCAGAGCCTTGTTGATTACTACCATGCCTAGAGCGAACATATTGTAAAGTTTTTTCGCCAGATAAAGTTTGTTGACCGGTTTCAAAATTAACAACAGTAAAACTATAGTTTGGCCCTGGATACTGACTATCGGTGAAGCTTTGTTCTATATTAATTGGCAAACCACCTAAATCATCCACCAAAGAAACGAAACTAGAAAAATCTAAGCGGACATAATAATGAATTGGTTGGTCTAAAAGTTGGCTAATAGTTTCTTTAGCTAATAAGGGGCCCAAACCATTGCCTTTTAATTCACCAAAAGCGTTGGCATTGTTTATTTTACGGGCACCAAAACCGGGTATATTAACTACTAAGTCTCGTGGCAAAGACAACAAACCAACATTTTTATGCTTGGTGTCTAAGCTGGCTAGCATAATTGTATCGGTTAAATACGGTCCGTCATGTCCTGGACCACCTTGGCCGAGCAGCAAAAAATTTATCCGGCCGTCGTTTTCACCGAGCAAGGCTTTGTCTTCACTACTAGTTAAACGTTTAACGTTTTCCCATAATGAATAATTATTCCAATCAATAAAAGTTGCTTGAACATGAGGTTGTCTGGCTAGCCAAATTACCGTTAGACTTAGCAGAATAAAAACCCCATACAAAAAAAATTTCCCCCGAGCGGCTGGTGGTTCATGATAACTGATTGAGTTAGTTGGTAAGTCTTTAAATTCCGCCATAAGTATCTTTACAGTTAGTAAAAAAAATGGTAGCATTAGCTATGTTTCTGTGTCAATTATAATAGTGGTCGTAAAGTGAAGAGTTAAGGACGCATAGCTCAGTTGGTTAGAGCGTTGCATTCACATTGCAAAGGTCCCTGGTTCGAATCCAGGTGCGTCCACCATAATTTAGAATTAAGAATAGAGAATTAAGAATTTAGTGTTTATAAGTTTAGTCTTGATTCATTATTCGTAATTCGTAATTCTATTAAACTATGTCTAATTATTGGAAAGAGACTGGACAATTTTTAAGCGAAGTAATTAAAGTCGGTTTGATATCATTGGCGATTATTTTGCCAGTTCGTTATTTTTTAGTGCAACCTTTTTATGTTAAAGGTGAATCAATGGAGCCGACTTATTTGAATAGTGATTATTTATTGATTGATGAAATAAGTTTTCGCTTTAGAGAAGTGAAACGCGGTGAAGTAGTAGTATTGAGATATCCTAGAAATGAAAGGGAATTTTTTATAAAAAGAATAATTGGTTTGCCTCATGACCGGGTGGTTATTAAAGAAGGGGCTGTTTGGTTGGCAATAAATGGACAGTCATTGGAAAAAATAACGGAAGATTATTTGCCAACGGGTGTAATTACTCAAGGTGATCAGGATATTACTTTGCAAATTGATCAGTATTATGTTTTGGGGGATAACCGAGGTGCTAGTTTGGACTCCCGGAGTTTTGGGCCGATTATTAAAAGGGAGATAGTTGGCCGTAGTTGGCTAAGAGCTTGGCCATTTGATCGGTTAGCTATTTTTAATCTATCGGTAATCAATTAAGAGCCTATGATGTTTAACAATAAAAATTCTAATAAAAAAACTAGTCGTTCAGAAAAGGAGGCTTTGGCTTTGGCGGCTAAGTCTGGTGTGAAGCAGAAAAGAATTTCTACTCCTCAGTTAGTTAGAGGGATGCATGATATTATGCCAACTGATTGGTTGTGGTGGAATTATATTAATGAGCAGATAGTTAAGCAGGCTGATATTTATGGTTATAGTCGTTTGGAAACGCCAATTTTAGAAAAGACTTCTTTGTTTACTCGAGCAATTGGTACGGCCACGGATATTGTCGAGAAAGAAATGTATTCTTTTGTAGACCAGTCAGGTGATCATTTAACCTTACGGCCGGAATACACGGCAGGTTTAGCTAGGGCTTATATAGAGCATGGTATGTTAGCTTGGCCTCAGCCAGTTAAAGTATATTCTTTAGGGCCAATTTTTAGGCATGAACGTCCGCAAGCTGGTCGGTATAGAAGCTTTTGGCAGATTGACTATGAAATATTAGGTGACCCTTCGGCCATGGCCGACAGTCAGATAATTTTAACAGCTTTGTCTTTGTGTCAAAGCTTGAGTTTGCCGGTAACGGTTCAAATAAATAGTGTTGGTTGTCCGGATTGTCGAGTGGATTATCGCCAGGCTTTGCAGGATTATTATCGAACTAAAAAATCAGATTTATGCGAGGATTGTAAAAAAAGATTGCAACGTAATCCTTTACGTTTGTTGGATTGTAAAGAACCAGCTTGTCGAGATTTGACCAAAAACGCTCCTCAGTTGGTAGATTCGTTATGTCAAAATTGCCGCCAGCATTTTGTGACTGTTTTGGAATACTTGGATGGCGTGGAATTGACTTATCAATTGAATCCTTATTTGGTGCGAGGTTTGGATTATTATACTAGAACGGTTTTTGAAATTTGGAGTCAAGATGATGAAGGAGGTCAAACCGCTTTGGCGGCGGGTGGTCGTTATGATAATTTAATAGCTGAATTAGGTGGGCAAGAAACAGCAGCCGTCGGTTTTGCTGCAGGTGTGGATCGTTTAGTTAATGAAATGAAACAACGTCAAGTAGACTTACCAGCTCCTAATAATCCGGATGTGTTTTTGGCTTGTTTAGGTAATGAAGCTAAAAAATTAGCTTTGAAACTATTTGAAGATTTAAAAAATCAGGGTGTGAGGGTTGGAGAAAATTTTGCTAAGGATGGTTTAAAGGCTCAATTGGAGAGTGCTAATCGTTTAGGTGTTAAGTATACTTTGGTTTTAGGTCAAAAAGAAATGATGGATGGTACGGTAATTGTGAGAGATATGGAAAACGGAATTCAGGAAACGGTTGATCTTAAAAAAATAGTCAATGAAGTAAAGAAGCGTTTAGTGGCTTATCGGACTGAAGTTTCTTTGGCTCAAGATGTTTTGGGTAAATAAAATAAATAATTGATAAATCATTTAGTTCTTTTGGATTAGGTTTTGGGAGAGTTTTTTGCCTTGACTTAGGGCAAAAAAATCGGTACAATTAGGGTGCTTTCAAATTGAAAGCTTTAAAGATTAGTACCTTATTTTAAAAAGGAGGTGACGCAAAGTGATAGAAGTGAAAAGAAAAGATGGAGAATCGGTCGAAGGACTGATTCGTCGTTTTTCTAAAAAAGTCCAGCAATCAGGCATTATACTGCGTACTAAAAAGCGCCAACGTTTTGAGCCGACGAAAAGTAAAGGGGAGCAAAGGGTGGATGCTGTTCGTCGTCAGAAAATTAGGGGACGTAAGGAGTATTTGCGCAAAACTGGTCAATTAACGGAAGAAGATTTGCGCAGTCGTAACCCTAAGATTAAAGCTCTTATTAAAAGAACCTTACGTTAATTAATATGTCTAATCAGACAATTAGTGAGCGCTTAGTCGAAGATATAAAAAAAGCGGCCCGGGGGCATTCGGAAGACCTTCAAGTCTTGCGAATGCTTAAGGCCGCTTTGGCTAATGAAGTAATTTCTTTAAGAGCACAAAATAAGGAGTTAACTGAAGCTAATAGTATGCAAATTATTCGGCGGGAAAGTAAAAGACGTAAAGAAGCGGCCCAGCTTTACAAGGAGGCTGGTCGAGTTGATTTAGCCAATAAAGAATTAGCCGAAGATAAAGTTCTGGTTACTTACTTGCCGCCGGCCCCGGCCTTGGAGGATATTAAAAAACAAATTATTAAATTGAAAAATGAGTTAGCTTTGTCTCAAGATAAGGATCGCGGTAAATTAACCAAAGCTGTTTTGGATTATTATCAAGGTTCGGTGGATGGTGGAACTGTCAGCGCTTTAGTGGTTGAAAGTTTAAAGAATTAAATTTTTATAAAATTATTAGCCATTATTAAAAAATGACGTTTTACAAACCAAATTTTTTTATTATTTCAGTCAAAAAAATTTTGACTAAATCAACCGGTTGGTTGGTTGGTTTGTCTGCTTTTATTTTTAGTTATTATGTCGTTTACGCCCAAGAGTTCGGTTTAGATAATTTAGAGCAAGGTAATGTTAATTTAGGTAATCAGCCGTTAATTGAAACGGTGGCTAATATTATAAATATATTTTTAGGTGTTTTGGGTATTATAGCCGTTGTTTTAATTATTTATGCCGGCTATATTTGGTTGACTTCGCAAGGTAATGAAGAAAAAATTACTCAAGCAAAAAAAATATTATCTTCAGCTGTTATTGGTTTGGTAATTATTTTGGCTTCTTTTGGTATAGCGACTTTTATTTTTAATCGTTTAACAGGTGCGATAAATAATAATGGTGATGGTGGTCCAGGTGACAGTAGTTTGTGTCCTGATGGTAGCCTACCCCCTTGTTTACCAACAGCTGGGGCACAGTACTTGCAAACAAAAAGAACTTACCCTGGGGGTACTGGTGTAAGTTTGTGTAGCAATGTTCAGGTGGAGTTTAATCAATCAGTTAAACGTGATCAGGTAAATGTTAATAGTTTTAAAATAGTTAAAATATCGGACGGGGAGGCTTTTAGTGGTGGCCAATTTTTTCCAAGCAGTGACGCGGCAATTATTTCTTATCGTCATTTAGGTCAAGATTTTTCACCCAATACACAATATGAGGTTAGTTTGCAGGGTGGTAGCGCTGGTATAGTAAGCGTTAATAGCTTACGGTTTAAACTTGATCCGGGTAAAACTTGGCAATTTACTACTGGTACACAGTCTGACAGCCAATTGCCTAAAGTGGTTACTACCGAACCTGCTGAAAATAAGACTGAAGTTTGTCGGGAAACACCTATTCAAATTGCGTTTAATGAACCAATGGACGCTGCTAGTTTTTACGGCAATGTTATATTAAGAGAAAAAGACAATCCAACTTCAGTTATGCAATTAAGTCAGCCCTCTTTTGGTAATAATTTCCAGATTGTTACTTTTTATGCTCAGACTAGTGGTGGACAGAGATTAAGTTTATCGGCCAGTACTCAGTATGAGGTAATTCTGAAAAGCGGACCAGAAGGGATAACAGATACTTGTGGTAATCCTTTAGATGGTAATAGTAACGGCCAAGCAGATGGCAGTGGTGATGATTATATTTGGCAGTTTACTACAGGTTTAACTTTACAGTGTAGTCCGATATTAAGTTCGGTTGAGCCGTCAGCGACTAATTACGGACAAACTGTGACTCTGGCTGGTGAGAATTTATTTTTAGATGGGGAAGTCGACTTTAATGGTTTGCTGTCAGGTAATAATAGTTTTGATAATTTAGAGAATATTTTATGTTGGAATGGACAATCTCATTATCCAGTAGGCCATAGTTTACGGGTTGCTTGTGTTGACGGACAGGTTAAGGTGCGTTTGCCTGTGGGTACAGATACTGGTCCGGCTTATGATCAGGACGGTTTAACAGCTAAAGGTGGTCGAGTTAGTCTAAGGGTTGGCTTCAGCAAATCTAATGAATTATCTTTTAAATCTTTAAGTCCTTATTTAGATAAGGTGTCGCCTAATCAGGGGGCGTCTGATCAATTTATTAGTTTGCAAGGATATAATTTTGGTGATCAACCAGGTGTAGTTAAATTTTGGTCGGGCAGTAATTCTTGGATAGCTGAGGCGCCCGGTCAGTGTAGTAATTGGTGGCAAGAGACGGATATTACCGTAAAAGTTCCTCAAGGTTTGCCACTGGGTGATTACATGTTGCAATTAACAACTGCCTCAACTGGTACTAATAGTTCTAATAAGCCTAGCAACTTAGAAAATTTTACAGTTAATAATAATCCGGTTGGACCAGGTATTTGTTCTTTAGCTCCTAATCAAGTTGCGATAGAGGAGTTGCCGCTGGCGGTTAAGGTGACAGGTGAACGTTTTGGTAATCAGTCCATAGGTAATAAATTATCATTTAGTGATTTTTTGGCGAATAAGTTTAGTCCAGAATTTTATTGGCAAGATGATGAAATTTATACTCAGACGCCAGTTTTAGGAGCTCTTAATGCTTTAGCAGCTGGTCGTCATCAGGTTTGTGTTACTTCTAACGGATTAAAATCAAATTGTAAGATTTTGCAGGTTTCGGGTGCCGGACAAACAGTGGTTAAACAACCTAAAGTTGTGGAATATACTGCCTGTTTATCTGGTACGCAGAGTCCTAGTCCGGCTTTGAATGATTTAAGCTGCAACAATACTTTGGTGTCGGTTCGTTTTACCGAAAGTATGTTAGCAAGTAGTCTGACGGTCGCTAATATAAAATTACGAGTCTGTGGCCAGGCTGATATATTTAATCAATCAGATTGTCAAACGGAAATTAATTGGGAAACTATTGAAATACTGCCTAGTAGTCAAAGCGGTGCTGAGGGTTTTACAGCCAAATCGGTAGCTAATTTACAGCCTGGTTATTGGTATCAGGCAACTATTAAGCAGTCGGTAGTCAGCTTAGTTGGATTAAATTTGGCTGAGGATTATGTATGGCAATGGCGGGTTAAACCAACTGGCAGTTGTAGTTTAGATAAAGTTTTGGTGTCACCCAGCCAGGCTAAAATTTCTAGTTTGACGACTCCTAATAATACCAAAGATTTTATTGGTCAGGCAGTGGCAAGTAACTGTAATATTTTGTCGCCTAGTGGTTATAGTTGGCAATGGTCTAGCGATAATACTACTAAAGCTACAGTAACTCCCTTATCTAATAGTTTTAAATCTCGAGCGACGGCTAAAGATTGGACGGCGGTTGATCAGCCAGTTATGATTAAGGCTAAAATTTCTAGCGAGAATAAGGAAAACCAAAGTAGATTATATATAACAGATAAAGATATAGACGTAGGAAGCGATCCAGATAGTACGGTTTTACGTTTAATAAAAGTGGAGCCCTTAGGTTCGGCGCAAAATGTTTGTCGTAATGCTGTGGTGGTGGCGACTTTTAACCGTCCACCTTTAGCCAATGAAGTTAAGGCTAGTGATTTAGTATTAAAAACGGGTTGTAATGAAGATGCTTGTCCGGAGATTATAGAAACTATACTAGGTACTACTAGTTTACGAGGTAGTCGTTTGATTTTTACGCCTAAAAACAATTTATTGCCACCCAATAGCAGTCATAGTAGTTATCAAGTCTTTTTGCCGTCTGGTCGGTTTGATTGTGGCACAGTTAATAATTGTCAGTGGAATTTTAGAGTTGGGCAGGAAGTTTGTCAGGTTGATAAAGTTTTTATTGATCCAGCAGATCATGTTTATAATAAACCTGGTCAGGGTCAAGAATTTTATGCCCAAGCCCGGGATAAAGAGGATGTAGCCGTTAATGCTTCTTACAAATGGACCAAGAGTGATGCGGCTGGGGTGGTTAGCTTATCAGGTTTAGTATCTGAGCAATCTGTAGTGGCTGTATCTGGTAATAAAAATGGTCGGGCGGCCTTACAAGTAATTGCTGATGCTTCAAATCAATTAGCTGGTCAGGCCAGCACTTCAGCTTTGTTGGAGGTTTATTTATGTGAAGTACCTTGGCAATCTGATGATAATAAGTATAATTTTCGTTTGCGCTATTGTCGATCCGTGACAGTGAACGATTCTAGTGCTGGTTTACCAGAGTTAATCAAAGCCGGTCCCTTGCCGGGTCAAGGCGATTTATTAAATGAATATTTATTGCGGATAGATGGTAGTGAGGATGTTATTGGTTTAAGAGTTTATAGCAATAATAATCAGTTAAATCCGATGGATTGGTATAATAACCGTTCAGATATTATTAAAGCCAACCCTAAATTAATTGGTAATTTGGATGATTATTCGGCTATTCAGGATGGTAATAGCGTTTACGTTGGAGCGGTTAATTTAACTGCTGGGAAAGCCTATTCTAATATTTATGTGTTGTCTTATAATAAATCAGCTGGACAATCAATGACTCAAATATTCAATGAGTTAATAAATAATTGGCAATTTAATATTAATTTATCTTCAACTGATTCAATAAGTAAATTGAAGCGTGATTATCAAAGGTTAACCGATTTAAGAACTATAAGAACCGCTTTGGAAGATTATTATCAAGCCAAAGGTTCGTATCCAGTTTTATCAGCGGGAACTTATTTAACTGGGCGGACAGTCAGTGCGTGGCCGTCTTGGCAATCGGAGTTAGGCAATGTTTTAGGTGCTGGTTTGCCAGTGGACCCAAAAAATAAATTAGTTGATTGTGGTAGTGGTTATAATGCTAATACTTGTTGGAATGAAGTAATTAAGAATTTTAAGTGTTCTTTGGGTTCACATGTTTATCAATATATCTATAATGGCCAGGGTGGTTTGACTGGCTATAGTTTATTAGCTAATTTTGAATATAAAAACATTATTTGGTCCTTATCAAGTGGCGAAGTAACAATTTCTAACAATGATAATTGTGATAGTTATAAGTACAATTCAACTAGTCAAAATATAAAAATTGACCCCAAGCAATTAGAGGCGGTTGAATAATTAAAGACTTGGTTGGATTTTTTTGCTATTATACAAATTAGTTATTATTAGTCTTTTAAATTATGTTTGAAGAAACTAAACCTGGCGCCGATCAAGCTCCAGTAGAAGATATTTTTAAAGATACTGATTCTGGTCATAGTCCGGCTACTAATCAACCCTCAGTTTCTTTGGATCCGGCTACGGCAATTGTTCCGCCAGTTCGGACAATCAATCTGGAGGAGACAAAATTAGCTAGCCAACGTTGGTTGTGGTTTGTGGTGGCTGTCGTCGTCGTCGGTGTAATTATCGGTTTAATTTATTGGTTATCCGCTTCTAGTAATGGTAGCCAGGCTAATTTAAACTCAATTTCTGAATCTGTCACTAATGAGCCAGTGGTAGATAATACAAATAATCAGCCAGTTGATATTAGGCCGGATACTCCCTTACCAGATCAGGATGGTGATGGTTTAACCGATAGTGAAGAAGGGGTTTTAGGTACTAATGCTTTTTTGTCGGATACGGATGGCGATGGTTTGTATGACCGAGAAGAAGTTAAAGTCTATAAAACAGATCCTTTGTTGTCGGATACGGATGGCGATGGTTTTTCTGATGGGCAAGAAGTAACTAATGGTTATAATCCTTTGGGTGACGGAAAGTTATTAGAATTACCTTAAATTATTTTTAAAAAAATTGTGTTTAATATAAAAAATCAAACTACTGATAATATAGACAAGGAAGAAATTAACCCGCTTGAGAATACTAAGGAATCAGTTTGGGGGCAAATTTATACTATGCCTGTGACTTATCAAGCTCCTTTACCTAAAGATAATATTTTTTTGAAATATTGGTGGTTAGGGGCGATTGGAGCAGTAGTTTTGGCGGCTACTTTTGGTATATATTTTTTATTGCGTAATTCTCAATCAGTTGCACCTAATAATTTACCAGTTGCCGTTAATCAACCTATTCAAAATATATCGGACCCCTCGGAGTCTGAGACTTTAGAAGAACCAGCACCAGCTACCCCAGCTGAACGAGATCGTTTGCGTTACAAAGATATTCGTAATATTCAAGCAGCTTTGGAAATTTATAAAGCTGAACAAAAACGTTATCCTTTAGCAGTTCAGCCGATAATTTTAGGTAGCCAACCTTATCAGGTTTTAGCAGCCATTGGTTTTACGGCCGTAGCTCAGCCACCTTTGTATATGGACAAAGTGCCAACTAATCCAGAACCAGGCGGTTTACCTTATTTGTATGAAAGCCCTGACGGTTTAGTTTATACTATAAAATTTTCTTTAGAAGAAGGGGTGGCTGGTTTGTTAACAGGTGAACAATTGGCTGGACCTTTGGGTATAAATGTTCAATTAGAAGAAACCATAACAGAAGTTCGGTCAGTCGTACCGCCTAGTTTAACTAGTGATCAGGATGCAGATGGTTTAACGGATATGGAGGAGGCAATTTTTGGTACCGATGTTAATAAGCCGGACAGTGACAGTGACGGTTATTTGGATGGAAGTGAAGTTAATCAGGGTTATGATCCAATTAAAGCCGATGGTGCCAAATTAATAGACTCGGAAAAATTTTCCTGGTATAAGAATGAGAAATTTAATTATGATATTTTATACCCCTTAGCTTGGTTAGCTAAAGCTACAGACCAAGAGACCACGGAAGTAATTTTTTCTGGAGCAGAAGGTGAATTTATTGAAGTTTTAGTAGTGGATAATCCAGGGAAGTTAACAGCAGTTGATTGGTATGCTAAACAGGTGCCAAATTTAAAACCTGCCGAGGTTCCGATTGTGACTATTGGTGATTTAACCTGGGCTAGAAGTTTGGATGGGCTTAATTTGTATACGACTTTGAATAATAGTTTGGTGACTTTAAGTTATAATATCGGAACGCGTACGCAAGCTTCCTATTATCATTTGTTTCAGGCTATGGTTAAGTCTTTTCAGGTAGTTAAGAATGTTGTTAATTTGCCACCAGGTGGTAATAATCCACCAGCTTTATAATTTTAAATAAATGCTCGGAGTTGGTTTTGTTTTTGAGTATAATAATTTAGCCGGCGGTGTAATACCGTTCGCTTTTCTAAAGCAAACCAAAAAAATTATAAAAAAATTTCATCTGGTAACCGGATTTAGTTTGCAGGAATTGTCTTTAGTTTTTGTTAGTCGGCCAGTGATGCGTCAATTAAATACTCGGCACCGTCATCAAAATAAAGTAACAGATATTTTATCTTTTACTTATCAAGTTGAGCCAATTGTAGGGGAGCTTATTGTTTGTTTAGATCAAGCTATTATTCAAGCTAAACGGCGCCAACATTCTCTAGCTAAAGAACTTAGCATTCTTTTTGGTCATGGTTTACTTCATTTGGCCGGTTATGATCATCTAGTGGTTAGTGAAAGAAAAATAATGAGAGATTTAGAAAAAAGAATTTTATTTTAATTATGTTTATATTTAGAATAGCAAAACAATGGTTAAGGCGTTTTAGTTATGCTGGTCGGGGCTTGGTTTATTTGTGGCGTCGGGAGGTTAGTTTTCGTTGGGAAATTTTAGCGGCTATTTTAGTTGTAGGCTACGCTTGGTGGAATAACTGGGATTTATTAGCTTGGTTATTATTATTATTGATTTGTTTTTTTGTTTTATCTGGTGAAATATTAAATACTATTTTGGAAAGATTAATGGATCTTTTGGAGCCCAAGTTTTCCGAGGCAGTAGGTCGATTAAAGGACATGTTGGCAGCTTTGGTACTTTTGGCCGCTGGCTTAGCCGTCGTGGTTGGGCTTTTTTTAATATTCAATAACTAGACCTGAACAATTTAATTGTTCATGGGTTTAGTTGGCAGATTGGTTTAATAAGTTGTATACTAAAAAAGTATATAGATTTATTTTTTAATTGTTCTCATGGCCAAACTAAGTATTATTGCCGGATTAGATATAGGTTCAACCGATGTTCGTTTGGCGGTTGCTCAAGTTTCTTCGACTGATCAGTTACAGATTATTGGTTTAGCCGAGGTTCCTTCGGATGGAATAAATCGTGGTGTGGTAACCAGTATAGAAGACGCCGTTACTTCTATTTCCAGTTGTTTAGAAAAAACCGAAAGAATGCTTGGCGCCCCAGTCGAGCATGTTTTAGTTAGCATTAATGGTAATCATATTGTTTCTCAATCTAGTCGCGGAGTAATTGCTGTTTCTAAACCAAACGGAGAAATCGGCGAAGATGATGTTGTACGTGTAGTGGAAGCGGCTCAGGCTGTAGCAGTGCCACCTAATTATGAAATATTACATGTCTTACCCCGTAGTTATAGTGTGGACAGTCAGCCGGGTATAAAAGATCCAGTCGGTATGACTGGTGTTCGTTTGGAGGTGGAGGCGCAGATTATTCAAGGTCAATCTGCTCAGATAAAAAATTTAACAAAGTGTGTTTATCGTACTGGTGTAGATATTGATGATTTGGTTTTAGGTATTTTAGCTAACGCCGAGGCAGTTGTTAGTAAAAGACAAAAAGAATTGGGTGTGGCAGTTGTTAATATCGGTGGTTCTACCACTAGTTTGTTGGTTTTAGAAGAAGGAGATCCTTTGCATGCTGTTGTCTTGCCAGTAGGTTCTGGCCACATTACCAATGATATAGCAATTTGTTTACGAACTTCTATTGATGTCGCAGAAAGATTAAAAATGGATTATGGTCAGGCCATGCCGGATGAAGTTGGTAAAAGAGAGGAAATTGATTTATCTGAATTTTCTAATGAAGAAGGTCGGGTGAATCGTCGGCAGGTGGCGGAAATTATTGAAGCCAGGTTAGAAGATATTTTTGAAATGATTGATAAAGAACTTATTAAATTGGATCGTTCAGGTAAATTACCTGCTGGAATAGTTTTAACTGGTGGTGGGGCAAAATTGCCAGGATTATTAGATTTAGCTAAGAAGAAATTTCGTTTACCCGCCAGTTTAGGTTATGCTTTGGACGTAACTAGTCCTTTAGAAAGAATTAATGATATTTCTTTTACTACGGCTATCGGTTTATTACGTTGGGGAATTAATCAGCAGACGGATAGTGGTAGTAGTGGATTTAAATGGCCTAGATTTTCACAAATAAAACAAGTAAGTGGAGTTTTTAAAAAAATTTTTAAATCAGTTATTCCTTAATTTTATTTTATTAACCAAGTTTTTATGGAAGTTAAACCAGAAATTGAAACATTGGCCAAAATAAAAGTCGTTGGCGTGGGGGGGTCGGGCGGCTCGGCTGTTAATCGCATGATTTCCGGAAAAATAAGAGGCGTTGAGTTTTTGGCTATTAATACTGATGCTCAAGCTTTACATTATTCCAGAGCTTCAACCAAAATCCATATTGGTTCGGCTATCACCCGTGGTTTGGGAGCGGGTATGGATCCAGAATTGGGGCGTAAAGCCGCTGAAGAAAGTCGGGACGAGATAAAAGAGGCTTTAAAGGGTGCCGATATGGTATTTTTGACTTGTGGTTTGGGTGGGGGTACTGGTACAGGTGCTTCACCTTTAATAGCTGAACTGGCTAAGGAAGCCGGCGCTTTAACTATTGCTGTTGTAACTAAGCCTTTTAGTTTTGAAGGTGCTCAGCGACGAGGAGTGGCTGAACAAGGTTATGATGAACTAATGGATAAGGTGGATACTATTATTACCATACCTAATGATCGCTTGCTGCAATTAATAGATAAAAAGACTTCTTTGTTGGATTCTTTTAGTATTGTTGATGAAGTTCTGCGGCAAGGTGTTCAGGGTATTTCTGAATTGGTTACTATACCAGGATTAATTAACGTGGATTTTGCTGATGTTAAAGCTATTATGAGCGGAACAGGTTCAGCTTTAATGGGTATTGGTCAGGCCAGCGGTGAGGATCGGGCGGTGGAAGCAGCCAAGGCAGCTATTGATTCTCCTTTGTTGGAAATTGGTATTGATGGTGCTAAGGGCATATTATTTACTATTACTGGCGGACCTAGCTTGACTATGTATGAAGTTAATGAAGCTGCTCGGGTGATAACTAGTTCAGCTGATTCCAATGCTAAAATTATTTTTGGTGCGGTTATTGATGAGAGTATGAAGGATCAGCTTAAGGTAACTGTTATAGCGACTGGTTTTGCTGAACAATCCAAAACGAAGAAAAATATTAATCCTTTGCCGAATAATTCTTATACGCCTTCGTCTTTGGCTCGCGGTGAAGTTAAATCAACTGTTAAAACTGAAGAAATTCCTTTTGAAAAACCAGCTTCACCTCTGGTTAGCCGGCCGATGGTTAGCAATCCCACTGTTAAGGACAAACCGGCCAGTAAAGTGGAAGATGATTATGAAATTCCGCCTTTTATTAGGAGAAAATTAGGTAAGTAAAAGTTTTAAATATTTTACGACTCTAGAATTGACAGCCCGCCCTCTTTTATGAGGACGGGTTTTAGGTTTATCCACAATTTTGAATGTACTGGCTGCTTATTTTATAAAAAACCAACAAAAATAAAGGTTTTGACGATTTTTGACGTACCACTACATATAGGGGTAGAATAGTTATTGGTGCTACTATATATTGTAGTAGGAATAATAAATATGCATTGTCCTTCTTGTAATTATTACGACACTAAAGTAACTGATTCACGCGTTGTAGCGGATGGTTTGAATATTAGACGTCGTCGGGAGTGTACTAAATGTAATTTTCGTTTTTCAACCGTGGAAGAGAGTGAAATATTGGATTTGGCGGTTATTAAAAGGGATGGTAGTCATGAGCCATATAATAAAGAAAAGTTATCAGTTGGTTTAAGGCATTCTTTGGAAAAAAGGCCCTATACGGCTGATCGTTTTAAGGGGTTAGTGCAAAAAATTGAACGTGATATTCAACGACGACGTAAACCAGAAATAACTTCGCGCGATATTGGTGAAATAGTTATGAAGAGGCTTAAAAATTTTGATCAAGTGGCTTATATAAGATTTGCTTCGGTTTATCGTTCGTTTCAAGATGTAGACAGTTTTACTAAAGAATTGAAAGGTTTGAATGTTCGTTCCGCTAAGCGTCGTTTAACGGATAAAAAATAAACTTAATTTAAATTTTCATTATTATTTTTAAAAATCACTATGCCTAACACCTCTTCGTCTGTTAAATCAACCGCCACTACTACAACTAATAACAAGTTGAAACTTAGTCGTATAATAAAACGTGACGGTCGGACGGTGGAGTTTGATCCTACTAAAATAGTGGAGGCTATTTTTAAATCAGGTAAAGAAACAGGAGAATTCGGCCGGCCCGAAGCAGCTAGGTTGGCTTTTAGAGTGGCGGAGGAGTTGGAACAAATTTATGACGGTCACACTACACCGACAGTCGAGCAGGTTCAGGATATAGTGGAATTGGTATTAATGCGTTCCAAGTGGCTTAAAACAGCTCGGGCTTATATTGTTTACCGGGAAGAGCATGCGCATTTAAGACGTCATCGTCCAGAAGTACCTCAAGAAGTTAAAGATTTGGCTCAGACTAGTAAAAAATATTTTCGTAATCAACTTTCGGAATATGTTTTTTACAGTACTTATTCCAGGTGGTTGCCAGAGAAAGCTCGACGCGAAACTTGGATGGAAACAGTTGATCGTTATGTTGGGTTTATGCGGGAAAATTTGGGAGATAAGTTAAGTACAGTTGAGTACGATGAGATTAGAGAGGGTATTCGTAATATGGAAGCTTTGGGTTCAATGCGTCTTTTGTGGGGAGCTGGTGAAGCGGCCCGAGCTACTAATGTTTGCGCTTATAATTGTTCTTTTATCGCTCCCAAGGCTTGGCAGGATTTTGCTGAGATAATGTATGTATTGATGTGTGGTACTGGTGTAGGTTTTTCGGTGGAAAGGCAGACGGTGGAGCAATTACCCATTATTCAGAGGCAAGGTGGCCAAAAATTACCCAAGTATTTAGTGGAAGACAGTAAAGAAGGTTGGAGTAACGCTTTGGCCTTAGGTTTGGTTACTTGGTCTAAAGGTCAAGATATTGAGTTTGATTATTCTGCTATTAGGCCACAAGGTGCTAGGCTTAAAACAATGGGCGGACGAGCTTCTGGCCCCGGACCTTTAATTTCTTTAATGAAGTTTGTGCGCGCTAGAATGATGGAACGCCAAGGTAGAAGATTAACCACTTTAGATGCTCACGATATAATTTGTAAAATTGGTGAGGTAGTGGTAATGGGTGGGGTTAGGCGTTCGGCTTTGATTTCTTTGTCCGATTTGGATGATTTAGAAATGCGTCACGCCAAAGACGGTCAATTTTATTTAAAACATCCGGAAAGAGCTATGGCCAACAACTCAGCGACTTATAACACTAAGCCGGAGTTAAGCCAATTTTTGGAAGAGTGGATAAATATTATGAAGTCTGGCTCGGGCGAGCGGGGTATATTTAATCGAGGTAGTTTGGAAAAACAGTTGCCCAAAAGACGTTGGCCGATTTTTGCTCCGGATATGCACACTTCCGGTACCAATCCTTGTGGCGAAATTATTTTAAAATCTAAGCAGTTTTGTAATTTATCTGAAGTAGTGGCCCGGATCGAGGATACCGAGGAAACTTTATTAAGAAAAGTTCGCCTGGCTACTATTTTGGGAACTTATCAAGCCAGTTTGATGAATTTTCCTTATTTATCCAAGGACTGGTTAAAAAATTGCCAGGACGAGGCTTTGTTAGGAGTTTCTATTACTGGTCAGTGGGATTGTCCGGCGGTACGACAAGAAGAGGTTTTAAAAAAATTACGCGAGGAGGCTGTAAAAGTAAATCAAGAATATGCTAAAAAATTCGGTATTAATCCTTCGGCGGCCGTAACTTGTGTTAAGCCGTCGGGTAATGGTTCACAATTGTTTGATTCTTCGTCTGGTATGCATCCCAGGCACGCGCCTTATTATATTAGGCGAGTTAGAGTGGAACGACATAACCCTTTATTTTTGATGCTTAAGGATATGGGTGTGCCTTATCAACCCGAAGTCGGTCAGTCACCCGATACAGCCAGTACTTATGTTTTGGAATTTCCCATTAAAGCGCCCGAGGGGGCCATAGTCAGGCGTGATATTTCCGCTATGAAATTGTTGGGTCATTGGAAAAATTTAAAAATTAATTATACTGAACATAACCCGTCAGTTACCATATCGGTCGGCGGCGATGATTGGCTTAAGGTAGGCAACTGGGTTTATGAGAATTGGGAAATGGTGGGCGGTTTGTCTTTTTTGCCTCGAGACGAGCATGTTTATCAGTTGGCGCCTTATGAGGAAATAACCAAAGAAGCTTATGAAGAATTGGTTAAGAATTTTCCTGACATTGATTTTGCTAAAATAGTAACTTACGAATATGATGACGAAACCCAGGGTTCCAAAGAATTAGCCTGCATTAGCGGTGCTTGTGAATTAAAATAATTTAATTATTTTTAATGTCTAAGATTTATACTAAAACCGGTGATCGGGGCGAAACCAGTCTTTATGGCGGTTTAAGAGTGCCCAAAGGTAATTTAAGATTGGAAGCTTACGGCACAGTGGATGAAACTAATGCTGCTTTGGGCGTGGTATTAGCTGAAGATGGGGCAAATGATTATCAGGCAGTTTTGCTAAATATACAAAAAGATTTATTTACGCTGGCTTCAGAATTGGCTACACCACCAGATAAGACTATAGAAGGTTTAGTTTTAGTAAATGAAGATAAGATTCTTTATTTGGAAGAACAAATAGACAAAATGGAAAAAGAATTACCCACTTTACAGCAATTTATTTTTCCAGGCGGTAGTAAAGTGGCGGCTAGTTTGCATTTGGCTCGCACGGTTTGCCGTCGGGCTGAGCGTCAAGTAGTAAGACTTAGGGAAATGGAAGAAGTCAGAGAGGAAGTCGTTAAATATTTAAATCGTTTGTCTGATTTTTTATTCGTCTTGGCCAGGTTAGCTAATAAACAAGCTGGTCAAACAGATAAAGTCTGGCAGGGTCGAAGTTAATTAATAATTTTATGAAGCAAAGAATTATTTATAGTTTAGTGGCTTTATTGGCCGGGGTAGGTTTATTTTTAGTGGGTTTTAGTTTTGGTCAAAAAAGTCAGAGCGTTTATTTACGGCCGGACAACCAGGCCGAACAAGCTTTAAGCAAAGTAGCTGTACTGGTAGACACGGGTGATAACTTAATAAGTTATGGTGGTATAGAAATAACTCCCGGACAAAGCATTTTGGATGTTTTGGTAATGCTTAATCAGGAAAAAGCTTTGGCTTTAGATTATGACGGGCCGGATAAATCAGTTTATGGTGCTTTTATAAAAAAGATCGGAAATAAAGCTAACGGTAGTGACGGGCAAAAATATTGGCAGTATTGGGTAAATGGCTTACAGCCTCAGGTGGCGGCTGATAAATATCAACTGCAAGGCGGAGAAACTATTTTGTGGACATTCAGAAAGTCGGAGTTTTAAGAATAGAATTAAGAAGTATAAATTGTGAATTAGGAAAAACTCTTTGATACTGGGAAGTATGGAAGAATTTGTCAAAAAGTATAATTATGAAAAATAAAATAATCATTAGTTTAATTTTAGTAGGTTTGATAGTAGTTAGTCGTTTAATGCCTCATATTTGGAACGTGGCACCAGTAGCGGCCGCGGCGCTTTTGGCTGGTGCTTTATTGCCTAGAAAATGGGCCTTGGCCGTGCCACTGACAGGTATGTTATTAGCGGATATAGTAATTGGCTTTTATCACTGGCCAGTAATGCTGGCTGTTTATGGGAGTTTTACTTTTATTGGTTTGATGGGTGCTTATTTAAAAAAGTTTTCAGCTGGAAAATTAGTAGCTTTTTCTTTAGCCTCATCTACTTTATTTTTTATAGTAACTAATTTGGCAGTCTGGGCAACAGCTAGTTGGTATCCTAAAACTTTAGAAGGATTGATAATGGCTTACACTTTAGCCATTCCCTTTTTCCGTAACACTATGATAGGAGATTTAATGTTTACCGGAGTTTTATTCGGGGTTTATAGTTTGGTTTTATATTTAGTAAAATTAAAAAATTATCATTTATCTTTGTTTAAAGTGTTATCTAATAGTTCTTTGAAATAATTAATCATTCAGGGAAGCTGGTGAGAATCCAGCACAGTCCCGCTACGGTATGTCTTTAAGTAAGCTTAAGACAAGTCCGATTACTGAATGATTGATACATAGATATACACTCTTCCTTCGCGAGAAAGGAGAGGGTTGGAATCCGCTACAATTAAGACTTGTCGTGTCATCTAATCTTCCCCGTTCTTGCTAAGAACGGGTTTTTTAGTAAGAAGTGAATTTAAAATAAAACACTAAAATAAAAATACAAACAATCCTACGGAGGTAGAAAGTGGACAGACGGAGATTTTTTAAAACAAGTTCTTTAATTGGATTAGGAATTATAACTTTGGGCGGTTTTAGCGCCTGCGGTCAAATAGTAGAGCCAGAAGAAGCCAGTCAAGATATGTTGGTTAAAGATTATTTAGCCAGTAATTTTGGCAATAAAATTACTTTTACTTTTAATAGCTCTTTTAATAGTTATCAGCTGACAGTTTTTGATGGTACATTAGCCAGTTATCTTTATTACTTAAAGGGCAATGACGGCAAATGGTACTATCAGTCAATTGGTATGGATATGGTTAAAATAGGTTCTGGGCTTTTGCTGTTTAAGGGTTTTTTATCAGCCAACACCGTAAATCCTTTACCTAATGATTTTTCGGACAATCGGGTAGTTAAAGTTTATCAAGTTAATTTTTAAGCCAATTTTAACTGGGCGGGAATAAATAATTTATATTTCCGCCCAACCTAATTTACTTTTATTTTTTAAATTATTAATTAGAAATTTTATGAATAAGAAAAAAATAATTGCCTTTTTACTGTTGTTGTTTTTAGTGGCGCCACCAATGGTGGTACAGGGTGGCGTACCCGAAGCAGTTAATTATTTAAAGCAGCAGCCGGCTGATGATTGGTTAACTATGGCTCTTGTAGCTGGCGGGCAAAGCCAGGTGGCCACAGATCATTTAAAAACTTTTAGTGGCACGGCCGCCACGGATTATGCTAAAAGAATTTTAGCTATTAAGGCGGTGGGGCAAAACCCAGCCAGCTTTGCTGGAGTGGATTTGGTAACCGGCTTAAAAGGTTTGTTTAATAACAATCAATTAGGTGATAAAGATTTGTTAAATGATGATGCTTGGGGTTTAATGGCTTTGCTTAAGGCTGGGGTTAGTTTAAGTGATACTTCTGTCAGCGGTGCTAAAGCTTATTTGCTTAGCAATCAAAACAGCGACGGCGGTTGGAGTTATGCTAAGGCCGGTGAATCCGATACTAATGATACGGCGGCCGTAGTAATGTCTTTAAAGTACGCTGGTTTGTCGGCTAGCGATAGTGCCTTGCAATCAGCTATTAATTATTTAAAGCAAGCTCAAAACAACGATGGCGGTTGGCCTTATGCGCCGGGCGGTGAATCCGATGCCGGTTCAACTTCCTGGGTGGTCTCGGCTTTAACGGCCGTGGGTGAAGCTGGTTTAACTATTTCTAAAAATAATAAAACAGCCATTACTTTTTTACAAAGCTTGCAATTAAGCAACGGCGCTTACAAATGGCGTTCGCAAGATAGTGTTGGCTCGCCAATTATGACCGCTTTTGTCGTAGTAGCTTTAAGCAATAAATATTATCCGGTGGCAGCCCTTAGTTCCAACCAACCTAATCAGGCGCCACAAGTGGCCCATTTATCCGGACCTTTAACCGTAACTTGCGGACAAAGTAATACTTTTGTGGCTGGCGCGCAAGATAACGAAGCAGGAACTTTAAGTTTAAAGATTGATTGGGGTGACGGTTCAGCCGTCAGCCAGGTTACTAGGCAAGTTAGCGCCAATCAAATTACCAGTTTGGATTTTAGCCATAGTTATACTAGTAATGGACAAAAAAATATCAACCTTACTGTAACCGATGGAGCAGGTTTAACTGATCAGGCATTTTTTCAGGTTACAGTCAGTGGTTGTGGTGGCGGTTCTGATAAAATAATTTTTTATCGAATTGAAGGCGCGGTCAATAATTATTGTTCAGGTCAGATTAGTGCTACCAACCCTTTGCAATTAATGGAGCAGGTGGCTACAACCTGTGGTTTGCAATTGGATATTCAAACTACGGCTTTGGGCCGGTATTTAAAAGGTGTTAATAGTGATACTGCCCAAGGCATCAAAGGTTGGTTGTATTTAGTTAATTTACAGCAGCCAGCTGTGGCGGCCGCAGATTATCAATTGCAAAACGGCGATGATTTAATTTGGTTTTACGGAAATTTTACTGACAAGCCTTTACGGTTGGTAGTAGACCAAACAAGTATTTCTTTAGGTCAAAGTTTTACTATTAAGGCCGAAGCTCAGCAAAATTCAGCTTGGCAAAGCCAAGCTAATATTAATATAAAAGATGGTGGCCAAATCGTTACGACCAATAATCAAGGGCAGGCTATTATTACGCCTAGCACACCGGGTGTTTTAGAAATATACGGTGAGGCCACTGGATTTATTCGATCAGCTAAAGTTAATCTAACAGTTAATAGCGGTAGTGTACCCAGCCAGGCAGTTAGTTTGGAAGTGGATATTAAAACGCTCGTACCAGTTACAGCTCCGCCGCCTGTAGCGCCAACTTTGAGCTTTGTGGTCTCTTCATCAGCTTTGCCGTTAGGTGAGCTGTCACCTGGCCAGTCAGTACAAAAACAAATTATTGTTACTAACACCAGTTCTACTGTTATGCATTTGGAAGCTAATGTAACTGGCGATCAGGTGTTTAAGGATAATTTATTTTTAGGCAATAGTTTGTGGGACATTTGGCAAGCCGAAGTGCCGGTTAATTCGGCTTTAGGAGTGGTGGCTAAGTTAGTTTTGCCCGGTAATTACCAAGGTGGGCCAGGTAAAAAACAAGGGCAATTGATTTTTTGGGCCATAGCCTCAAATTAGTATGATTAGAAAATATTTTAATTTATTTTTTATCAGTCTAGTTTTGTTTGGTTTAGCGCCGGAGGTTTTGGCGATGGGTCTAGGCGTTAGTCCGACCAGTTTGACTATAGCCACCAACCATCAAGGCTTGGCCAAAACAGAATTGGTTATAAGCAATCCCTCCGCCGAAGTTGGACTTTTTACTATAGCGGCTGATGAGTATGCTGATTGGTTTGTTTTTCAGCCAGCTGAATTAAGGTTGGATCCTAAAAGTCAGCAAAGGGTTAATTTAATTATTAAGCCTAATAAAGTCGGTCGTTATGCCAGCAACTTATCAATTTTAGCTTATCCTTTAGATAATCGTTCTTTTAACGCCGCTTCCGGCATTAAAGTACCGTTTAATTTAACTGTTGTTAATTTGCCAACTAGTCAGTGGCAGTATTATTTAGGTTGGGGTTTATTGTTGTTGGCCCTAGCTGGCGCTGTAGGGCTTATTTACTATTATCAGAAAAAAACCGCTTGGTGGCAAAAATTGTTAAAAAGATTAGGATTGATTTAATTGTTTAAAAATAATACAATAAATAATAGCCTAATTATTTACAGTATTTTGTTATGAGATTAGATTTAGACCAACCCAATCAAAGTGAATTAAAAGAATTATTAGAAGATAATTTAAGATACGCTAAAGATATTTATCGCGATACTGAAAGAATAAAGCGGTATATTTTTTGGGGCCAGGTGTTCAGTTTTATAAAAATTTTAATAGTGGTGATACCGTTGGTTTGGGGGTTTTTATATATTCAACCTTATTTAAAAGGAGCTTTTGATACTTATGGTTCGTTATTTAATTTAACAGCCAACAGTGGACAAACAACAGATGAAGCTAATGTTAATCCGGAACTTTATAAGCAATACCAGCAACTGCAAAACTCCGGGCAATTGGAGGAATTTATAAAATTATTAAAATAAATTAAGTTATGTTTTTAAATGACTTTACTAAACATTCGGATAATCATAAAAAAACTTACCAATCAGGTTTGTGTGGTTTTAAGTTAAAAGGTTTAGTCGGTTTGTTGGCTTGGTTGTTAGTGGCTGTGTTGGGCGGGGCGGTCGGCGGAGCAGCTGTTACTATTTGGGGTGGCCGGGTGATTAATAATTTGGATTTATCCTTATTAGCGTCTAATCCAAATAATTTAAATAATCCAGCCGTTGGCAACCAAACGATAATTCAGGAAGAGTCAGCGACCACTGAAGCGGTAAAAAAAGTGGCTCCAGCCGTGGTTAGTATTATTGTTAGTAAGGATTTAAGTAAAATATATAATTTAACCGGACCCAATCCTTTTCCTTTTGATAATTTTTTTAATTTTGGTTTTCCTTTTGATTTTTTCTTTAACCAACAACCGCAACAACAGCAACCCTTACAGCCTAAAGACCAAGGCAAACAAGAAATTGGCGGGGGAACCGGTTTTATAATCGACAGTGCTAAGGGGCTTATTTTAACCAATCGGCACGTGGTGGATGATTTAGAAGCTGAATATGCTGTTTTAACTAATGATGGTAAAAAACTTTTAGCTAAAGTAGTGGCTCGTGACACAGTAAACGATATGGCTTTGGTTCAGGTGGAGGAAAAAAACTTACCCGAGGTCGCTTTGGGTGATTCGGATAAGGTGCAAATTGGCGAAACCGTTATTGCTATTGGTAATGCCTTGGGTGAATATCGTAATACTGTTACTAAGGGAGTTATTTCCGGTTTGGGGCGTAATGTCATAGCTGGTGATAATCGGGGTTCTTCGGAACAATTGGAAGGCGTTTTTCAAACCGATGCGGCCATTAATCCGGGCAATTCTGGCGGTCCGTTGGTTAATTTATTAGGGCAGATAATTGGTATGAATACGGCGGTTAGTCGAGAAGGCCAATTAATTGGTTTTGCTATACCCATTAATGAAGCTAAAAGAATGATTGATAGTTTTGTAAAATACGGCAGAATCGTTCGGCCTTATTTGGGTATTAGGTATACCATAGTGACTTCCGAGTTAGCTAAGGCTAACAAATTGCCGGTGGATTATGGCGCTTTAATAGTGCGTGGTCAAAAACCAACCGATTTGGCCGTAGTGCCAGGGGGTCCGGGCGATAAAGCTGGGTTAGTAGAGAATGATATAATTTTGGAAATTGAGGGGCAAAAAATTAATCAGGATAACTCTTTGGTTAAAGGTTTGTCTAAATTTAAACCAGGTGACACAATTAAGCTTAAGGTTTATAAAAAGGGCGAGATTAAGGATATAGATGTAAAGTTGGAGGAGTTTAAAGAATAAATAGAATAAATATTTGTTCTAAAAAACCTTTAAGTAAAACTTAAAGGTTTTTAGGTTGACTTTAAAAAATTAATTTGCTAAGGTTGGGCCAAACAAACTCTAAAATAGGAGAGAAACAAAAATGAAAGTAGAAATTCATGAATTAAAAATTGGTCAAAAAATAGTATTGATTGACTTGGAGGGTAAAAACGAAAATGTTAATTTAAAATTAAAAGAAGGAGATTTTTATCAAGTAGATATGACGGGAGTAAGGGAGTATAATGACCCATCTTTGATTGTGGTGGAAGCCTGTATTGATATTAATCAATATATAGAAGTTGATTTAAAAACATTGGTATTGGCTACTATTGTTACTCCAAACGGGGTTACTACAGCAATGGTTGATTTTAGAGCATTAGATGGGCATTTGCCGGTTTTATTTTTATATTTTAAAAATTTGACAAGATTAGTCAATCAAAACTGTAGTGCCGGTTTGCGTCCAATTATATAAGCGTTCCATGTTATCGTAGTTAACATTTATACAGCCGTGGCTTTTGGGCTTACCAAAATCATTATGCCAATAAGCGCCGTGAATATAATAACGGTAGGCGCCGGTATAAAAATGCAGATTCCATTTGGTGTTAGGGTAATCATAATCGGCGCCTTTATAGTGCTTAGTCGGGTATTTGTTTTGAATAGTAAAGTTACCGGTTGGAGTGGGCAATCGAGCAATACCGCTAGAGATTAAAAAACTTTCCAATTGTTTGTCGCCAAAAAAATAAACTAAAGATTGGCTTTTTAAATTTACCTTGATGGTTTTTGTTTTTTTGGCTGTGGCTGAAGCATTTAGCGGATCATAACCAGCGGCTATTTCTGTGCCGTCTAAATATTTATCACCATCACTATCAGGATTAGTTAAGTTTGTGCCCAAGGCTATTTCCCAAGCGTCTGGTAAATAATCTTTGTCCGTGTCTACTTCTATTAATTTTTTATCTTTATGTAAAGGAGAATAGCCGTTGGCTATTTCTTGGCCGTCCAGGTAGCCATCGCCATCGGTGTCAGCTAAATTGGGATTGGTGTGGTAAATGTCGGTTTCCTGCTGGTCGGACAGGCCGTCGTTATCTGTATCAATTTTTTCAGCTAATAAAGCAGTTGGAAAAATTGATAATAGACTAAAGACGATTAATAATTTTTTTATTGTTTGTTTAATCATAATATTTCTTAGATATTGTACTATAGTTAGTCTAATTAGTTCAAAAAATGTTAAGCTGTAATTATGGATTTATATCAAGGTTTAAGACAAATTGAAGATTTGGGCCTGCCCCACCCGATTTGGCGTTTTGTGTCGGTTAAGGAAGATTTACGAGATTTGTCTAAAATAAGTGCTTATGCTGGTTGGACTATTAGAACTATTAAAGTATCTAAGGGGGTTTATAAAAATTATTATGCGAATTGGTTGAATATTATTTCTTTAAATAAATCGTTGGTGGCTTTTCAAAGAAAATTAAAAGGCCAAGGTTTGTTTATTATTTATCCATCTTGGCGTTGGCGTAAAGGGGGTACTTTATTGGTAGATGAACAAGGGGCAACAGTGGAGGCGGTTAAAGGTGAAATTGTTGCCCTGGCTAGGCAAGGGCAGGTGATGGCGCGTTATTATTGTAAAAAGAATAAAAAATTAAAATTAGTTTATGGTAAAAATATCCTTAATTCCCAAGAAAAGAAATATTTAAATAAAGCTATTGCTTCTGTTGAATTATTACCGAATCAAGGTTATTATGGTGAATGGGCCGTATCAACCAAAGGTAAGTTTATGTTTTACAGATTAAATGATTTAGTTAGTGAAGGCCAATATCTTTTAAAAAAGTACGGTTAATTATTATGGAAAAAATCCAAGTTAAAATTTTACGCCATGGTGAATTTAAATGGCTTAAAAAAAATCATTGCCGGGCTTGGTGTACCACCACTTTAATTATTGCTAATCGGGTTAAGATTATAGTGGATCCGGGTAATTTTTCTGATGCTGTAAAAATTAAAAAACTTTTGGCTAAAAATAAATTGACGCCAGCCGACATAAACTATGTGGTTAATAGTCATGCGCATGCCGATCACATAGGGGCTAATTTTTTGTTTACTAAGGCGGTTATAGTGACCAGTGATGCATTGCAAAAAAAAGATGAGTTTGTGTTTTACGATAATACCAAACCCTATACTTTGGTACCGGGCGTTAAGATTATTGCTACACCGGGCCATAGCGCTGAATGTTGTACAGTTTTAGCCGAGACGGAAAAAGGAATAGTAGCGGTAGCTGGCGATTTGTTTTGGTTGGATGAAGAAGCAGAATACCGCTGGGCGGAATATCCCAATAAATTAAAAGCCAACCGCCAATTGGTTTTAAAAATGGCTAATTATATAATTCCTGGGCACGGTCGTTTGCTTCACGTTAAAAAATAATTATGGTTGATTTAAATAAAGCACTGATTGATTGGTCTGGTCGCCTTAAAACAGTAGTCAGCCAGCGCCCTTGGCTGCCTTTTTTATTTTTGTTTATTTTAGGTTTGTTGGTTTACTTAAACGCCTTACCCAACCAGCTTTTTTGGGATGATTATGATAGTTTGTTGAATAATTATTATATAAAAGATTGGTCTTATTTTGGTCGTTATTTTACGGAAAATTTAATCGCCGGCGCCGGGTTAATGAGTAATTATTGGCGGCCTTTGTTATTGGTAATTTATTCAATAGAGTGGCACATTTGGGGCGATTGGGCGACTGGTTATCACTTGGTAAGCATCCTGATTCACTTAGCCGCCGGATTAGTGCTCTATGATTTATTAAAAAAAATAACCGACCGGCCAATAATAGCTTGGCTGGCTAGTTTAATTTTTTTGATTCATCCCTTGCAAACCGAGGCGGTAACTTACGTAGCCGGCCGAGGTGATCCTTTGTCGGTTTTATTTTTATCTTTGAGTTTATTATGGTATTGGCGCAGTCGGTTTAAGGAAACAATCAGTTATAAAAAAAGACACTGGTTTATTGGGAGTATTATAGCTTTAGTGGCGGCAATTTTAACTAAAGACAAGTCGATTATTATGCCAGCTTTGCTTTTATTAATGGAATTTTATGTTTGGCAGCAGAATAAAACCGTGGGTTTTAAAGATTGGTT
Source organism: Patescibacteria group bacterium (assembly GCA_018817715.1). Lineage (NCBI taxonomy): Bacteria > Patescibacteria group bacterium. Next base: position 12,900 of record JAHITT010000004.1, on the reverse strand, counting down.
AAAACAAGTGCTTAAAAATACTTGGCTTTATTGGTTAATAATAGTTTTTTATTTGTATTTGCGAGCCACAGTATTAAATTTTCAAGACACTTTTAATATTTATGGGCAAGCTTCTGTTTACACTGAAAGTTTGGCTATAAGATTATGGACTTGGTTGAGTGTTTGGCCGCAATATTTAAAATTATTTTTTGTTCCAGTGGGTTTACATATGGAAAGATTGGTGGATATAAAAATAAGTTGGTTAGCTGGGGATGTTTTGCTGGGTATTGGTTTGGTTATTTTATTGGCGGTGATTATGGTAGTAAGTTGGCGCCGGAAGTTTATTAGTGCTTTTGGTTTATTATGGTTAGGTATAGCTTTGGCCCCGGCCAGTGGAGTGGTTATACCAGTTAGTGGTTTAATGTATGAGCATTATATGTATTTACCCCTTTTAGGTTTAGCCATCTTTTTAATGTTTTGGGGTGATGTTTTAATTAAAAAATTTCCGTTATTTTTAAAAATTAGCTGTTTTGGTTTGTTAATGATTTGGTTGGTTTGGTTAGGGGTTAGAACAATTGAGCGGAACGCTGATTGGCGCACACCAATTGTTTTTTACGAAGATGTTTTGCGTTATAACCAACAGAGCTTAAGAATTTGGAATAATTATGGCATGGCTTTGTCGGATGTGGAGAGCTACCAAGCAGCAGCGCAGGCTTATCAGCGGGCGATTAATTTAAATAAAGATAACCAGTCAGCTCCGCCTTATCATAATTTAGGTAATGCTTTAATAAAATTAAATAAACCAGCTGAAGCTATAAAAAATTATCAGCAAGCCATTTTAATAGATGACCAGTTTTATTATTCTTATAATTCTTTAGCGGCTTTATATTTAACAACCAAGGATTATCAATCGGCCAGACAGATTCTGGAACAGGGTTTAAAAGCTATGCCGGGTAATTCTTTATTGGCTTACAATTTACAAATTGTTGAACAGTTGGAATTGGCAGAGAATAAATAATTTTATTTTTTGTTTATATTTGTTAAACTAATAACCTATGGTCGAAAGTGAATTAATTCGTAATATTAAAGCTTTACAGCAACGCGTTCAGGCGGCTGGGAGGTGGCTTTGACTTAGCCAAGACCAGGCAGAGAATAGTGGTTTTGGAAAAACAAATGCAGCAGCCGGATTTTTGGCTGGACACTAAACAGGCTAAAGAAATTAGTCAGCTTTATGGTGATGCTAAATTATTGGTTGAAGATTGGCAGTCCATAACTGATCAGGCGGAAGTTTTATTTCAGTTGGCTAAAGAAGAAGGTTCGGACGGGCAAGGGGATTGGTTAGAGACTATAAATAAATCTTACCAAGAATTGTTAACTAAGTTTGATAAGCTGGAAGTTAGGCGTTTATTATCGGCGCCTTATGATGATAGTAATGTTCTTTTATCTATTCATGCCGGCGCTGGCGGAACTGATGCTCAGGATTGGGCGCAAATGTTGCAAAGAATGTATTTGCGTTTTAGTGAAGACCAAAATTGGTCGGCCGTGATTCTTGATAAATCAGCTGGTCAAGAAGCTGGTTTAAAAAGTTGTCTTATAAAAATCAGCGGTCGTTTTGCTTATGGTTATTTAAAGTGTGAGGCTGGTGTGCATCGATTGGTTAGAATTTCTCCTTTTGATGGGGAAAAAATGCGTCATACTTCTTTTGCTTTAGTTGAAGTTTTGCCGGAATTACCCGAGTTAACCGATATAAAAATAAAGGACAGCGATTTACGGGTGGATACTTTTATGTCTTCTGGCGCGGGCGGCCAAAGCGTTAATACGACTTATTCGGCTGTCCGGCTGGTCCATTTGCCAACTAATATAACAGTAACTTGTCAGAATGAAAGATCGCAATTACAAAATAAAGAAACGGCTCTTAAATATTTAACAGCCAAATTATGGCAGGTGGAGCAAGCTAAGCAGCAAGCGACTAAACAGGAGTTACGGGGTGAATTTAAATCAGTAGCTTGGGGCAATCAAGTGCGTTCTTATGTTTTGCATCCTTATAAAATGGTTAAGGATCACCGAACTGAACTTGTTAATAATGATCCGGATAAAGTATTAGATGGTTATTTAGATGATTTTATTTCCGCCAGATTAAAGCAACTGGCCAGATAATTTTTTAACGGTATGGAGGGTACCGTCAATCACTATCAGTTAGGGCAGACGATTTTAACTAAACCTTTTTTGCCACCTTATTTATTAAGTCGGTTTGTTTTGTTGGGTGTTTTGTTAGGTTTTATTTTGGCCCCCTATTTTACAATTAATTGGTTTAGTTGGACGATTTTATTGGTAATTTGGTTGGTTAGTTTGCTGAATAAAAAATTTAATAGAAAATATAGCTGGCTTATTTTAGGCTTACTATTGGCTTTTGGTCGGGGATTGGCAGTTAAACCAATTAATCCATTAATAATAACGTCCGGCCCTAGTGAGTTTGCGGCGACAGTTGTTCGGTCGCCCAAGTTAAAAGATCGAACAACTACTTATTTTTTAAAAAACAATCAGAATATCACCGTCATAGTTACCACCCGGCCTTATCCGGAATACTATTATGGGGATCGGTTGTGGGTTAAGTGTTTTAGTTTATCGGTTATTGAATCGTCTTATAAAAATCAACCCGCTCGTTGGGCCTGTCCTTGGCCGGTTTTAAACTTAATAGCCAGACCAACTGATGGTTGGCGTCTTAAAATTGCCAGTTGGCGAACTGGTTTGTCCGAGAGGCTGACTGGGGGGTTAGCTGAACCTTATGCTTCTTTAGCTAGTGGTATGTTATGGGGCGATGATAGCGCTTTACCCCAAGCAATTACAGAATCTTTTAAAAAAACCGGTACAACTCATTTATTGGCTGTGTCCGGTTATAATGTAATGGTTTTAACCAGTATATTATTTTGGGTTTTAATAAGTTTAGGTTGGCGTGTTTTTGGCGCTAGCTGGTTAGTGGCCGGCGCAGTGGTAGTTTTTGTGGTTTTTACCGGCGCCGAAGCCGCTACTGTTAGAGCCGGTATTATGGCTTTAATGGTTATGTTGGCTTATTGTTTAAAGCAAAAAGTAAACAAATTTAATTTACTTTTATTAGCGGCTTGTTTAATGCTTTTTTATCAGCCACTTTATTTGTTTGATTTGGGTTGGCAACTTTCTTTCGCCGCCATGGTTGGCTTGTTGTGGTTAGCGCCTTTATTAAGAAGACGGTTAATTTTTATTACCAATAAATTTGGTTTGCGGGCCGCAGCCGTTGATACCTTGTCAGCCAGTTTAATTACTTTGCCTTTAATATTGTGGCAACTTAAACAATTATCCGTTGTAAGCCCGCTAGCTAATTTATTGATTGGCCCTTTGGTAGTTTTGGTATTTATTTTTGGTTTACCTATTTTAATTATACCGCCGGCTTTAGAATTTTTAATTGGGATTTTTGCTTGGTCATTGCAATTTATTTTAAGTTATATGATTAAAGTTGTTACTTTATTAGCCAGCTGGCCCAGTAGTTGGCTGGAATCGTCCCGATTGGTTTGGTTGATGGTTCTAATTGTTTATTTTTTATTATTTAGGGTTTTATTTTATCAACCAAAAAAATGAAAAAGATTTTTATTATTTTGTTTTTATTTTTAGTAGGTATTTTTATTTGGTTAATGTTTTTTAAACCTAAACTTTTACAAGTGGTTTTTTTTGATGTTGGTCAGGGCGACGCTTGTTTAATAACCACACCTAGCGGTCAAACCATATTAATTGATGGCGGTCCCGGTCGTTCTTTATTAACTAAGTTGGGCCAACAAATGCCCTGGCATAAACGAACCATTGATGTGGTAATTTTGACTCATCCCCATGCCGACCATTTGGCTGGTTTATTGGAAGTGTTAAAACGTTATAAGGTTAGACTTGTGTTGTGGACTGGTGTGCTGCATACTTCGCCGGAATATTTAACTTGGCTTAAAATAATTAAAGAAAAAAATATTTCAGCCAGAACAATTGAGGCTGGACAAAAAATAATTTTAGAATCGGTCATTTTGGAAACAATTTGGCCAGAAGGTAGTTTAGCTGGTCAAACTGTAGTGGATTTAAATGCCAGTTCTTTGGTTATTCGGTTGGTTTATTTAAAGACAGCTCTTTTATTGACTGGCGATATTAATCAAACAGAGGAAGAATTAATTTTGGCGGCTGGTCGGTTGATTGAAGCGCAAATAATTAAAATAGCTCATCAGGGGAGTTCCACTTCAAGTAGTTTGGAATTTTTGCGGGCCGTTAAGCCTGTTTGGGCGGTTATTTCGGTAGGCGATAATAATTATGGGCATCCTCATAAAATTATTATGGATCGTTTAAAAAAATTATTTATTAAAATATTACGAACCGACAAGCTGGGGGATATTGAATTTAGAAGCGACGGAAAAATTTGGCAACCCCTTTGATCGCCTTGGCCCTTTTTGGCCAATGTGCTACCATAGCTGGTGCTTGAACTTTAATCAGATAGCTTTTTATGTCTAAACATCCCAGAGAAGAAAGAACGTTTGTTATGGTTAAACCGGACGGCGTTAAGCGCGGTTTGACTGGTGAAATAATAAAACGCATTGAACAGCGCGGTCTTAAGGTAATTGCCTTAGAAATGTTTCAGCCGTCTTTAGAACAAATAGATAATCATTATCCTAAAGAAGAATCTTGGGTAGCCCGTTTAGGAGAAAAAACTCTTAATACTTACGCTAAGTATGGTTATGATGCTATGGAAGAGTTGGGTACGGATGATAAATTAGCCATTGGCCAAATGGTGCGTAAATGGTTGGTGGAGTACATGACTTCGGCGCCATTAGTTAAAATGGTTGTGGAAGGTGTTCATGTGGTAGATATGGTTAGGAAATTAGCCGGTAACACCATGCCGTATATTGCCGAAATGGGAACCTTACGTGGTGATTTTTCCGTAGATTCAGCGGCTGCGGCTAATAAAGATAAACGAGCGGTTCATAATATAGTTCATGCTTCAGAAACAGCCGAGGAAGCTAGCCATGAGATTTCCCATTGGTTTTCTCCGGAGCAAATACATGCTTATAAAAGGGTGGAAGATGATCTGATGTTATAGAGTATTTTTTAATACATTTTACTTAAGACAACCTTTTTACTAAAGTAAAAAGGTTGTTTTTTTGTTTACTAGTAGTTAAATTTGACATATTTAACAATTATGTTATTATCAAACTAATATATGAAACTTACGCAATTATTCGCCATTTTGCCGATCAATTTGAAGGCCATTATCATTGGTTTGATTTTGGTTATTTTGCCGCCGGCGGTTGGCTATGCTAAGTCATAATATATAAATTAGAAATTTAGCTAAAAAACCAACCGCCTACTTAAAACAGGGCGGTTGGTTTTTTATATACCCTCCTTCGCTGACACTGCTAGTGGATTGTGATTAGAAATAATAAATTATAGGGTATTTCATTGCTGATAAAAGCTACGGAGGATGAATACAGAGTTAATTTAAATAAGTGATTCAAAAAAGTTTTTTAACAATTTAATATAAAAACAAATCACAATACTAACAATAATGGGAATTTAAGATGGAAAAGCAAGTCGATCAGAAAAGTTCAGTGGATGCTGTCGTTTCTTTAACAAGAATAGGCAACAATAATCAGATTAAAGAGGGGGTTACTAGCAGTAAAGACAATCCTTTTAACAAAGTTGATTCAAATTTTGACTGTCAGAATAACGAAGATGGTTGTGAGGTATTCTCGCAGTATTGCAGGATTCGCGGTTAAATTAATTAAATAAAAATAAATAAATTTGGAGAAATAAAATGAAATCAAATACTGACTTAGTTGATCTAAGTTTAATCAATGATCTGATTCATTATAAAAATGAGTTAGAAAAGCTTAATAAGGCTTTATATTTCCAAAATATTTTATTTAAGGAGTTTAATCTTAACGGCGATTTACCTACTCAGCAACAAATAGTTAGTCGAAAAAAAACAAAAGCAGAATACAATGAAATACAAGATGTTTATAAAAGTATTTGTCTTAAAATACCTAATTATAAGGGTATTCTTAAGGAAATTAGGTTGGCAGAGGCTGGTATTTTAAATAAAAATAAAATTAGGCTAAATTTTTCAAACACCTTAGCCGATCCGCCTAATTTGATTTTAGGTTTATCACAATAAAAATAAATTTTAAAGTTTTCTCACAAAGAAAACGTAACACACCCGATTCAGCGCACAATAATAGCTGAATCGGGTTTTATTTTATATTTGGTAAATAAGATAATAATTTGACAATAATTTGGGGTTTGTTATACTTATTTTAATTATGAATCTATACAGTATTGCTTATCGTTCTTGGTTCTGGTTTAAACTCTCTCAGCAGGTGAGCGGTGTTTCTGTATGGTCATAATATACTTTTAGAAACAAAACCGAACGCCTTCTGGGAATTATTTGCCAGAAGGCGTTTTTAGTTATTTAATAAATATTTGTCATTTGTAATTTGTTTCGGAGATAAGCGTTTAGGTTACTTGTATTAGCCGAAATGGATTAAGAATGATAAATCATCATCAAAAATAAATAAAATATTAACACCAACCAATCAAGGAGGAAGTTATGTCTAGTTCTAAATCAGGTAAAAACGGTAAATTTGTAAAAAATTTATCCTTAGAAGAAAAACAAATGTATGCTGTTTTTCTTTATCAGCGATTTGTTTTTTTGGAAGATAGTATATACGAACATTATTTAAAAAATCGGGTTAGTTTTACAGCTAATCATTATCGAGTTTATTTGAAAATTTTTTATCTCCTAAAGAAAGCCTATTACCGAGCTAAAAATTTTGGAATTGATATGGATTGGCCAGGCGAACCCCGTTTATTACCTAATGGAACTAACGGATATTATAGTTCTCAAAAAACAGTTAAAATTTTATTAGGTTCATTTATGTTTTTGCTTAGGGAGATAAACGGGGCTGGTTATCAAAAAATTCCAGCCGTAGTCGCCGGTATTAAAAAAATAAAATATTTTCATAATAAAGCGCTGGTTGATTATAAAAAAACTTCCAGCCCAAAAATTCTTAAAAAGGAAGAATATAAAATTAATAGTAAGGATGGGGGATCTTTTGTTCCCAGTGGTCTTTATTGTTAGGAGGATGGTTGTGAAAGTACAAAATAAAAATAAAACTAGTTTAATTGAACTGGGGCAAGCTGCTAATAAAGTGGCTTATGCCAAAAATAATCCTAAAGGCGATGTGAACGGCGCTATGATGCGTTTACTGGAAACAATTGAAAAGGCCGATCCTGCTGACTGGGAAAAATTTAAAAAAATTAGCCAAAAAAACAATTAAAAATATTTATAGAGACGTTTAAAACCGTCTCTATTTTTTTGGCTAATGAAAGCTAATGTGGATAATTTTTTGGCTAATCTTAGGTAAAAAACTATAAATTTCCAATTGACAAAGTTGATTATTTGCGCTATTATTAAATTAGCCCTATTACAACTGGCTTAATGTGTTATCGAGCTCTACAAACCTTTTGTTTTGGAGGCGTCTAGTAGTTTAATGATTAAAATTGTTAACTCTGGCGCATATCCAACAGCCTGGAGCTTTAATTAATAAAAGGTCAAGGTTGGTGTTTATTATTAGCCAATCTAAACCTATTAATGAAAAGCTGGCTTACCTGAATTATTCAGGAACTCGATTGGCATTAAGCCACAGGTTAGGGCTTTTATTTTACCAAAAAAATTGTTATATTTGATGCTACTTAATAAGTTGGGCAAATATTTGATTAAGTAGAATAAGCTAAGGATTAGCGGATAGTAAAAATTATCTACGAGGTAGTGGCCGGGGTGTGGTGTACCGGTAACATGCACCCTTGGGGTGGGTGTGACAGCGGGTTCGACTCCCGCCACCCCGACCATTATTCCGTAGTTATTAATTAGTAATCTAAAATCAGGGTAAAGTTTTTAGCGATTAACTTTTAAGGTAAGTTAATTTTTGTGGTATACTGAAAAGGTTAATGTTAGTGTTTTTTTATTAGTCACTAACGCCTATGATAAAAGATCTTTTGTTCAAACCAAGCGGATTTAGCCGTTGGCTCAATCTGATTATTATTGGTTTGTTTTTATTATTGAGTGCCTTTTTTGTTTGGCAGTTTTTACGGCCAGCGGACAATCAGTCTTGGTCGCCCGATTCTTATGTTAGTTTAGCCGATAGTCCGGTTGTGGAAAAAGTTATTGGGCCAATAGTTTTATCAGAGTCTTGTTTGGTAAAAAATCCTTGCCCCATTAAGATTAAAGCTATTGATCCGGAGGGGGATAAATTGGTTTATCATTTTTATTCCTTACCTAATGATGATTTGATGATTAAACCAGTGGAAGCTGATTCAGGAGAAACTATAGCGCCGGCTTTGATTTTTAATAAACCAGGTGAAATTATTTTTAAAGTTTTAGTACAAGATGAGGCTGGCCATGCTGCCCCGGAACAGTCTTTGGTGGCTCTGGTTAAAGAAAATTAGCCTATTGGTTAGTGGGCTCTAGTTAAAAGATTAATTGCTTAATAAAGCACTAGGTTAGTATTGCCTAATTTAATGATTAATGACGTTAAGGTTAAGTTGATTTTAGTATTGACAAAAGTTAAATATTATATTGTTTTAGAAGGTGGTTTTTTAGTTTGACGAAAATCAAAAAGTATGGTATACTAACAATAGTAATAATACTTAAATATAGGTATTATTTAGTTAAAGTTGTCTAAACCGCTAAAACAAACATTTTATGGATAATAAGACATATTTAAGCACTCGTTTTAACTTTAGAGTTGGACGGGTTTTTTTGTTGGCCACTTGGTTATTATTTTTTGGTTGGTATTTTTCTAATACAGCCAAGGCCGTAAGTTGTCTTCAAGGTTCTTCTTGTGTGGTTAGCGCTACAGTAACAGATCCAGAAAATGATCCAATTAGCAATGTTACTTTTAGCAGTAGTGTGAATGCTTCCAGTTGTACGATTGGCGGTGTTAGTGGAACAGTCAGTGGTGCTACCTGTTTTAGGAATGCTACTATGGCTCCTTCTGTTTCGGCTAATGCGACTTATATTTTTTCCTCCACGGGTAGTTTTTCGGTTAGTGTTAGCGCCACGGATAATGCCGGGCATATTTCTAATACTTCTATTCCAGTAACTGTTACCACGCCAGTGCCGGGCAAATTAACTTTTACGCAAAAACCTGCTGTTTGGACTAACAGCACTACGGCCGCTTTTGGCTGGTCAGCTGTAACATACGCCACTTCTTATTTAGTTTATTTGGATAATATTTTAGAAGTTGATCAGACTGGAACATCTTGGGTTAAAACGGGTTTATCAGCCGGTTCTCATACCGTGATTGCTTATCCTTTAAATTCTAGTGGTACAGGCACGTCAGATAGTTGGACTTGGGGGATTGATACAGTCAAACCAACTTGTGGTACTTTTTCACCCAATCCGTCGCCTTGGAAAACTAGTGGCACGCAAGCTTTTACTATATTAAGCAGGAGCGATACGGGCGGTTCAGGTATAAACGTTGATTTATCCAGCAATAATTGTACCACCGGGTCAACTAATGGCAGTACTTGTGTAGTAAATATCCAAGACAATGCTGGTAATACTGGCGATCCTAGTACCTGTACCAGTCCACCTAACCGCGTAGATGCTACAGCCCCTAGTCAGGTTAGCTTGTCGGTTTCACCTAGTTCTACTAATGGTTCATTTACAATAAGTTGGACTGCAGCTACTGATAACGAAAGCGGTTTAAGTAATTATGAATTATGGCGGGCAGCCGATAATGCTGGCTCACCTGGTACTTGGGGATTGGTTAAAAGTACTGGCACTTCTACTACTACCACTGATAGTCCAGCAACTGATGGCAAATGGTGGTATGGCGTTCACGCTGTTAACAACGCTGGTGGTTATTCCACCGAAACCTCTGCTCAGTTTGGTATTAAGGATACGGTGGCGCCCACCTGTGGCACCTGGTCACCCACATCTTCACCTTGGAAAACTAGCGGTACACAAGCCTTTACTTTATCCGGTTCCACTGATTCAGGCTCAGGTATAAATACTTCAAGCGGGCCTTGTACTACCGGTCCTAACAATGGCAATACTTGTACTGTTGGTATTACAGATTTAGCAGGTAATCCTAGTACTTGTACTAGTCCACCTAACAGAGTAGATGCTACAGTTCCCAGTCAGGTAACAGGTTTGTCAGTTTCACCTAGCGCTACTACAGGTACCTTTACTATTAGTTGGTCAGCTGCTAGCGATGCCGAAAGTGGTCTTAGTAATTATGAATTATGGCGAGCAGCTGATAACGGTGGTTCACCAGGTTCTTGGAGTTTAGTTAAAAGTACTGGTACATCTACTACTACCACTGATAGTCCAGCAACTGATGGCAAATGGTGGTATGGCGTTCACGCTGTTAACAACGCTGGTGGTTATTCCACCGAAACCTCTGCTCAGTTTGGTATTAAGGATACGGTGGCGCCCACACCTAATCCCACAACTGGTTATACTTCTGGTGTTTCGCAAACCAGCATAACTTGGCATATAAATACGCCAGTAGATAATAGTGGCGGTGCCGGTTTATCAGCCACGCCTTACAGTTTTGACGGGGGCAGTACTTGGCAAGCGACCAGCTTTTTAACAGAGTCTAGTCTTACTTGTAGTACATCTTATGGTAAATCTATCAGAACTCGTGATTCTTTAGGTAATGCTACAACAGCTGGCACTTTGTCGGCTTCAACTAGTTCTTGTGATGTACGATCAGCCGGTTTATCGGGTAACCCCAGTGTTAGCGGTTGGGTACAAACTAGTACTTTTACTTATAGTCCGTCTTGTACTGCTCAAAGTGGTTATAGTTTAACTTCTTGCTTTACTCAAGTATCTACTAGTCAAGGAAGTTCTTGGTCACAAATTAGTTCTAGCCAGACAGTTGGACAAACTTATACCTTAGTCACCGGTAATACTTATCGGTTTAGAGTAGTAGCTACTGATACTGGCGGTACTGTAACATCGGCTGTTATTCCAGCAACCGGCGATATACAATTGGACGATGGTGATATAACTTTGTTAAATAAATTACCAGCCGCTGGTACTACTACTAACAAATTGCGTCCGACAATCGGCGTTAATCTTAATAGTGTCACAGCTTTAAGTGGTTGCGCTATTTATATAAAAAGGCCGAATGAAATAGATAGTACTTATTTAGAAAGTATAGTGACTAATTCTTTTCAAAGAGATTTAAATACTTTTGCCGTGCCGGCTTTAGGGTATAATAAAATTTCACCTTTGCAAAACGGTGAGAATAGAGTTAGGTTAATTTGTTCCAACAGTTTGGTTAGTAATCGCGAAGTAAGCTGGACTTTTAATGTTCAAAATGAGGCACCGGCTAAACCGGTTACGCAGTAGCTAGGATGAAATTATTTTATTTTAAAAAACCAAACAGCAAAATAAAAATAAAACTGCCTGGTCGGGTTAGCTTTTATTGGTTGTTAGCTTTTGTTTTATTGGTTATTTTATGGTCTAGTGCAAGTCAGGCACCTAGTTTTATTAAGAGGTTTCCTGTGAATGATCAGAAGATTGTTAAAGAAGAAATAAAAGATAATTTTTCCGGCGGGCCATTAATTAGGTTGCAAGGGACTTATTTAAGGACTGGTTTGGTAATAACTAAAACCCCAGAAAGACTGACTATAGAATCACCTAAGTTAACTGGTTCAGGAATGGATATTTTAAAAATTAATGTTAACAAACAAATGACAGTAATAGAAGTTAGAATTCCACAAATTTTAGAGAGCGAACCGACAGGCGATAAACGTCCCGAGACTATAGAGCGCCGGGTAGTAAGTTTAGAAGATGTGCAGGTTGGCCAAGTAGTTTCGGTTTTAGCTAGCGAAGATATTGCTGATAAATTAGAATTTTTTGCCAGCCGTATAGAATACAGTAAGATAATAACTTTTTAAACAATGAAACGTAGTCAGTTTTTATTATTAGCAGTAGTTATAGCTGTCGTTTGGTGGTTAGGCCAACCTCAATTAGTTAGGGCGGCTGATTCTTGTGTTAATTTTAACGGAGCGGTTGGTTCAACTTGTACTTTGGGGGCGCAAGCCAATGACCCAGAAGGCGATAGGATTTATTACGAATTTCAATGGGGCGATTCAACTAGTACTAGAGTGCCACAAGCCGATGGTAGTTTATTACCAGGTACTTCTTGTGGCGGCGCCGATACTACTGGTGGTACAGTAGCTTCGGGTACGATTTGTACGGCCGATCATACTTGGAACAGTGGTGGGCAATTTACTATTTATGTAGTAGCTAGAGATGAGGCCCGTCATGAATCATCAGCTTCTGATCCAGTGGTTGTGAATATTGATGGTACACCACCAGGTCTTAGTTTTGTGCCAACTAGCCGAGCTTGGAGCACTAATTCAATTTCAGTTAATGTTAGCGCCAGCGATACAGCGGGTGTAAGTTATGTTCGTTATTGTTGGACTACTGGTGCTAGTTGTGATCCCGGTACGACTGATGCTAATATTTCGCCGTTTATTTGTTCGGGTAGTACACCTTGTAGCGCCGACGTAGCACAAGGAACTAATGGCAGTTGGAATTTATGTGTGCGGGCTCGTGATGTAGGTGGTAATTGGAATAGTAGCCCAGTGTGTTCAGGTCTTTATCGCTATGATTCTATTTCTCCCACCCAACCGGGTGCTCCTTCAGCCACTCCTAATCCTAATAACACGGGCAGTTTCACATTGTCTTGGTCAGGTTCTACTGATACAGGTTCAGGTGTGGCTGGTTATTATGTTTATCAATCTTTGAATGGTGGCGCTTTTAACTTAGCTTCACCAGTGAGTTCTGCTTCTAATTCCTGGTCACCTGCACCAGTGCTGGCTAGCGGTTCTTATGTTTAT